>JBPCWF010000458.1:0-4219 GCA_051009775.1 Hyphomicrobiales bacterium
GGTATGGACCTGCTCAAATCTCTCAACGCCTTGCCCGAACGCGCAAACGTCGCCTTGGGCGTGATCGACTTGGGACTTTCCGACGACGACCGTCTAGCGGCCGGTGCACTCTGCGATCGCATCGAGCATCTGCCCGGGGCCGGAACAAACGCCGGCGGCGGTATCCCCAGGGCATTTCTCGAGGCACGCATGGCCAAGCATCACCTGCCTGACATTTTTCCGGAGTTCGGCACGTTGATGTGGCTCGATGCCGACATCTGGGTGCAGTCCTGGTCGGGCATTTCGGACTGCTTGAGCGCGGCGGCCGAGGGCGCACTGGCGATCGTACCGGAAGAACACCCGGCCTACTTCAACGATATCGGATCGGTTGCCTGGCGCTACAACAGGTTCGAGGCGCTTTACGGCGCGGACACGGCGAAAGAGATGCTGGCGCGGCCGCATTTGAACGCAGGTGTATTCGCCCTGGCGCGCAGCGCTCCACATTGGCGGCTCTGGAAACAACGTTTCAATGACGCCGTCCGGCATTTCGCCGCCGACTCCACACTGATCTCCGATCAGATTCCGCTGAACCACATTATCTACGGCGACGGACTTCCCGTCGCGCTTCAGCCTGCGACCAGCAACTGGCTGTGCCAGCTCGCGACGCCGGTCTGGGATGACAACCAAAAAGTCTATTGCACCCCCTCACCGCCACATACGGTGATCTCGACACTTCATCTGGCCGGACGCACCAAAGACGCTATCACGTGGAGGGTGCCGGCGCTCGATGGCGGGCAGCTGTTCACATCGTTTCGCTATGGCGATCCGCCCCATGCCGGTCACCCGGCACCTCGGACACAGGACTGACCGCCAGGCGGATCAGATCTCGTGATGGAGGCTTTTGCGGCCCTGCTTAACGGCCAGATGGAACGTGGCAAACCAGACCACCGCAAGAAGACCGTACGCCCAGCGGCGTATACGCGGCTCGTCCGACGTTCCGTAGCTGAGGCCGCGCCGAAAGGTCCCGGGCAACTGAGCGATCAATTCGCCTGTCGGAATGTCGAGATGTCTCTCATAGGAACCCCGCGCGCTCCCACGGTCCATAAGCGCTATGCGCCGGCCCGCCGAACGTCCGAAAGCGAGTGCCCGGTGACAGAAGCCCCGCAGGCTCCAATTCTGATCGTGCTGCACGCGCCACGAACGATCGACGTAGACCGGCGCCGCCGCCGCCGTCAACCGGTGGGTCAGGTCCCGGTCTTCGCCGCCATAGCCCAGCTGGTCATTGAACCCGCCGATCCTCACGAACCACTCGCGCCGCACCGCAAGGCAGGCGGTTGGAAGGCACTCGGGTATGCCGTCGACGACAATCGGATTGGGGTTCATCCCCGCCGCGACCGTGAAGCGCCCGACGGTCCCGGGCGCCTCCGGCAGCATCGGTTCGGTATAGCCGCCGACCACCGCGGCGAACGGAAAAGCCTCGAAAAAAGCCGAAACATGGTCAAGCCAGTCCGGTGGGGGCACGCAATCGTCGTCGATAAAGACGATGATGCCGCCGCGCACCCGTTCGGCGCCCGCATTACGGGCTGCGGCAGGACCGACATTGTGCTCCAGCACCACATAGTCGACCGACCCGGCATGACGCTCGACCACTTTCTGGTAGGCCGCATCGTGGCTGCCGTCGTTGACGACGATCGCGGCTCTGCCGGCGACGTTTTTCACCGCCGGCTCGAGCGCCACGAGCAGACGGCCGAGCAAATCTGGCCGCCTGTAGGTCGGTACGATCACGGAAACATCATCGCGCATTGTCGGCCATTTCCTGGCCGTGCAGCGACCGGATATGGCGCGCCGGCGTGCCCGCCACAAGGGTGCCTGCCGGTACCTCTTCGATCACCGCGGAACCCAGACCGACCACGCTGTTGGCGCCGACCCGCACACCCGGCGCAACCGCCGCCCCGGTTGCAATGAACGCGCCCGAACCGACCCGGCACCGGGCAGCCACGTTGGCGCCCGGTCCGATCGAGGCGAAGCTCTCGAGCACAGTGTGGTGGCCGACCGAGGAATTTCGGTTGAGGAAAACGCTTTCGTCGAGCTTCGCATGCGAACCAACTGCTGCCTGGGCGTTGATGTAGCAGCCCGACGCTACAGCGGCCGTTGACGCGATCGAGGATGCCGGGTCGACCAGCGTCGCAAAACTTGTGAAGCCCACGGCTCTGGCCTTGGCCACCCGCTCTCTGCGCAGCGCCGGCGTGACCCAGGGAACCACGACCGGACAGGTCAGCAGCGCGTCGTCGAGATCGGCTTCCTCCAACACGTCCTCAATCCCGGCGAGGTCCCACTCCGGCTCGCCGGTCAGCACGGCCGCAATGATGGTCATGTCAAGGCGCCGGACTGTCTCCATCGCTTCCGCACTGAACACGGAATCGGCGCCGAAGATCACGATGCCACTGCTCACTGCATTCCTTTCCCGAGGGCCTGAACGCTCGTCAATGGTGTTCAGGTTATGCTAGACGCCGTCCAATCGTGTTCCGGAAAGACGGTGCGTTGAGAGATCGTTTCCTGTTCGATCGCCTGGTCATGGCCGCGACCGCCATAGTGGTGTACGTGACCCATCCACGCCTGGTGTTCGCCTTCAAGACACGCCACGGCGTATGGCCGCATCCCGCGGATCCCAAAACCTACGCCGACAAGATGCTATGGCGCAAAGTGTTCGACCACAATCCACTTTTCCCGACGATCAGCGACAAGCTGGAAGCCAAGGAATTCGTGGCGGATCGATCATCGACGATCCGCTGTGCGGAGACGCTCTGGAGCGGCGATCACGCAGGGCAAATCCCGCTGGAGCTGTTGCGCATCGACGTCATGGTCAAGGCCAACCACGGCGCCGGCTACAACCGCCTGCTGCGCGGGGGCGAAGTGGACATCGACCAACTGATAGCAGATGCGAGACGATGGCTCGCAACGCCCTTCCACAAGCTTCACGGCGAATGGGGCTACTCGAAAGTCTCCCCCAGGCTTTTTGTCGAGGAACTTCTGATCGAGAACGGGCAGCCGGTGCGGACCGAGCTCAAGTTCCACGTCTTCGGCGGACGGGTCCATTTCTGCAACATGATCCTCGACCGCGGTGCAAAGCTCCGCAGCTGCGCCTTCGAACGCGACGGGACACGCATCGGCGCGATCGGAATTTATGGCGGTGGCGAGGACGATCCTTTGCCGGACGTGTATCCGTCTGCGGTTAATGTGGCGGAAGAACTATGCCACGGCTTCGACTACATGCGCTGCGACATCTACGTGCTCGATGGCCGGCTGTATTTCGGCGAACTCACCATTTATCCTAATGGCGGCTATCTCAAGGTGCGGTCCGAGCAGGTCACAGCGCAGATGGGTCTGCGCTGGGACATCACGACGTCCTGGTTCCTGTCGACCAGGCAAAGAGGATTTGCCGGCATCTATGCGTCGGCGCTGCGCCGCCGCCT
This sequence comes from Hyphomicrobiales bacterium, assembly GCA_051009775.1. GTDB lineage: Bacteria > Pseudomonadota > Alphaproteobacteria > Rhizobiales > JAJFHB01 > JBPCWF01. The sequence goes on from JBPCWF010000458.1 coordinate 3,453, forward strand.
GCAAGGAACGATGCTCTAGGGTCTGTTGCGCGCGCCGAGATAGGCCTGCGCGCCGATCACCGACCATGCGGTGGCGCGGGTGCGCATGGCCTGGAACGAGGCGAAGATCTTCTGCTCGATATCGCTGCCCGAGGCAAAGCCGTTCATGACCGCTTCCGCCGCCGCCCTGGCCGCGGCGACCACGTCGCCCGGCCATTGCTCGAGCGTGACGCCGCGATTGGCGGTCAGGTCTTCGAGCGCCGCCGCGTTCTGCCATTCGGTCTCGGCGAGCGCGTAGATGTTCTCCGCCCGGCAGGCAGCTTCGACCGCGGCCTTGAGCTCGTCCGACAGCCCGTCCCATGCTTCCGTTCTGATGATGCACTCGCCCGTGCCGTTGGGTTCGTGGAACCCCGGCCAGTAATAATGCGACGCCACTTTGTGGAACCCCGCCGCACGGTCGCTCCACGGCCCCAGGAACTCCGTGCCGTCGATTGTGCCTGACTGCAGGTTGGGCAGGATCTGCGACGGTGCCAGCAGCACCGGCACCACGCCCAGGCGCTCCATCATCTGACCGCCGAGGCCCGGAATGCGGAACTTGAGCCCCTTGAGGTCTTCCAGGTTCTCGACCTTGCGCTTGAGCCAGCCCCCCATCTGCATACCCGAATTGCCGGCCATGAACGGCTTGACCCCGAACGGCGCATAAAGCTCGTCCCAAAGCGCCTGGCCGCCGCCGTGTTCAATCCAGGCGATGTGCTCCAAAGGGGTCAGGCCGAAGGGCACGGTGGTGA
>JBPCWF010000459.1:0-3372 GCA_051009775.1 Hyphomicrobiales bacterium
CGCCAGGGCTCCCTGTTCGGCCGGAGGTGACGTCACGCCGCGCGTTCCACGGGCCGGGTCAGGCAGGTCGGGCCGCCTTCGCCCTTGCGGCAGATCTCGTCTGCCGCGATCATTTGGACCCGGGCGCCGGCGCGTTCCAGGCGCCGCGCGGTCTCGGGATTGCGCTCGACCATGATGCAGTGGCGTGGCGCCACCGCGAGCACGTTGCAGCCCATGCTTTCGAACTCCTCGTCCGGCACGTCGACAAAGGCGATGCCGCGGCGTTCGAGGAAGCCGAGGAGTGCGACCGGCGCGAGCGGCCGGTAGACCAGTGCAAGATCACGGTCGATCGGGCTCAGGACCGACATCAGATGGAACACGTCGCCTGGGCCCTTGTAGTGGGGCATCTGGAAACCGCAGACATTGACTTCAGGCCCGAGCAACGCCTGCAATTGGCCGATGCCGTCCGGGTTGGTCCTGTAGGTGTGGCCAGCGAGCAGTGTCTGTCGGTCGAGCCAGACCAGGTCGCCGCCTTCGACCTGGCCCGGCGCTTCGATGGCGCCGAGGGTTTCAAGCCCGAAGCGCACGGCGAGATCCGCATTGATCTGCGGTTCGGTCTCGCGCGCGGGCTTGCCCATGGCCGCGCGGATCACCCCGCCCGGCGCCGAGATCAGGGCGTCGCGCACGTAGAGTGCGTCGAGGCTCAATCGCTCGTCCGGCCCGAGCAGAAGCACCTCGGCGCCGGCATCCGACAGCAGCCGGGCGAAGGCGTCATATTCCGCGATCGCGGCCTTGAGGTCCGGCGCGTCGTGATAGGCAAGTGCGCGCCATTCCGCCGCGATATGCGCCTGGGACCGGAATGCTGCGTCGGGATGGCGCAGCAACACCCGTCTGAGCGGGCTCACCTCGTCGAAGGCGATGGTCATTGCTTGCGGATCCAGAATGTGTAGACACCGTCCCGTTCGGCCTGATCGACCAGTTCATGGCCGGATTCGTTGCAGTAATTCGGGAAATCGATGACGGAGACCGGATCGGTCGCCTCGACCTTCAACACGGCACCGGCATGCAGGTCCTTCAGGCGTTTGCGCGCCTTGAGCACGGGAAGGGGGCACAGCATGCCCCTGACGTCCAACTGCACTTCGTTATCAGGCATGGTGGGTTCACGTGGTTGGGATCCAGAAAAGAGCTTTACCGGGGCGCAGGGCGCGGCTCAAGAGGCGGTTTTGTCGGTGTTGTGCCGCACCCGTTTGGTTGGTGACACATAATTCCGCTATCTGTAGGCTCTGGTTGCAGGAAATTCTTGTGGCATAAGGTATACCACGGTATTTTGGTGCTCTTGTGGGACGAGTGGCGGCGGTGTCAGCGACATGAACAAAAGACCCGATTTTTCTCCTGTGCGGCCGGGACGCACTAAAGGCAAGCGCAAGGCGCGTGCCTTTCCGAAAGGCCGCCAGACCGATCCGCAGGCGCTGGAAGAGGTGCGCGCGCTGCTCGGTGACGCGCCGAGGCGCCGCGACCTCCTGATCGAGCATCTGCACCTGATCCAGGATGCCCGCGGCCACCTGTCCGCGAGCCATCTTGCGGCGCTTGCCCAAGAGATGCGCCTGCCCATGGCCGAGGTGTTCGAAGTCGCGACCTTCTATCACCATTTCGATGTGGTGAAGGAGGGCGAGACGCCGCCGGCCCCGGTCACCATCCGGGTGTGCGACAGCCTGAGCTGCGCGCTCAAGGGTTCCGAAGAGATGATCGCCGAGCTCAAGGCCAAGGCGCCGGACAGCGTGCGTGTGGTGCACGCCCCCTGCATGGGCCGCTGCCAAAGCGCGCCGGCCGCGGCCGTCGGCCTCAACTACATGGATCACGTGACGGTCGATGGTCTGATCGCCGCGGCGAACGACGCCCGGACCGCGCAGGAGGTGCCGGCCTATCAGGACTACGACGCCTATGCGGCGGAAGGCGGTTACGCCCAACTGGCCGAATGCCGTGAGGCTGAGAAGACGCCGGAAGAGGTGATCCAGACCCTGCTCGACGCCGGCCTGCGCGGTCTCGGCGGCGCCGGCTTCCCTTCGGGCAAGAAATGGGAGTTTGTGCGCGCAGGCGCCGCGCCGCGTTATCTCTGCATCAATGCGGACGAGGGCGAGCCGGGTACGTTCAAGGACCGGCACTACCTGGAATCGCGCCCGCACCAGTTCCTCGAAGGCATGCTGATCGCGGCCTGGGGTGTCGATGCAGCGCGTGCCTATATTTACCTGCGCGACGAGTATCCGGCCGTGCGCAAGATCCTGCTTGCAGAGATCGCCCGGCTGGAAGCCGCAGGCGTGGTCGAGAAGGGCTATGTCGACCTCCGCCGTGGCGCCGGCGCTTACATCTGCGGCGAAGAATCCGCCATGATCGAATCGGTCGAAGGCAAGCGCGGTCTGCCGCGGCACCGCCCGCCCTATGTGGCGCAGGTCGGCATCTTCGGCCGCCCGACGCTGGTGCACAATGTGGAGACCGTTTACTGGATACCGGAGATCCTGGACAAGGGCGCCGGCTGGTTCGCGGCCCAGGGCAAGGAAGGCCACAAGGGCCTGCGTTCCTATTCGGTGTCGGGCCGGGTCAGGGAGCCGGGCGTCAAGGTCACGCCCGCCGGTGTCACCGTGCGCGAGCTGATCGACGATTATTGCGGCGGCATGCTCGACGGCCACGACTTCAAGGGCTATCTGCCGGGCGGCCCATCGGGCGGTATCCTGCCGGCCTCGATGGGCGACTTGCCGCTCGATTTCGGCACGCTGGAGAAGTATGGCAGCTTTGTCGGCAGTCATGCGGTGGTCATCCTGTCTGACCAGGACGACATGAAGTTCGTTGCGACAAATCTGCTGAAATTCTTCGAGGACGAGTCCTGCGGCCAGTGCACGCCCTGCCGGGTCGGCTGCGAAAAGGCGGTCAAGCTGATGGGCGCGGAGGCGTGGGACCAGCCGCTGCTCAAGGAGCTGTCGCAGGCGATGGCGGACGCCTCGATCTGCGGGCTCGGACAGGCGGCGCCGAACCCGATACTGAGCGCAATGAAGTATTTCCCGGAGGACGTGTCATGACCGAGCAGGCCGAACCCACCGTGTTCATCGACAATGACCGGGTCAAGGTCACCGAGTGGCGCTTCGCGCCGGGCGCCGAGACCGGCGAGCACATCCACGAGATGGACTACGTGGTCGTGCCGGGTCTGACCGGCAAGCTCAAGATCGTCGCGCCAGACGGGGCGGAAACCATCGCCGATCTCACCCACGGTGTGCCCTACTTCCGCGAGAAGGGCGTGCACCACAACGTGATCAACGCGAACGACTTTGAGTACTTCTTCATCGAAGTGGAAATGAAATAGTCTCGGGGACCCGCGCCCCGAGCCTGAGGTTTGCACCCATG
>JBPCWF010000460.1:0-4407 GCA_051009775.1 Hyphomicrobiales bacterium
CGATCGCCCCGGCCAAGGTCAGTGCCAATGTAACAACGTGCAGTTCTGATATTTTCAGTATTGTCATCGTTTCCTCCCTGATCAAAAACGCAAATACTCGGTCATTTCCGGCAACGCGCTCAATGGCCGCGAACACGTGTCCGGTCGGTTCTACCCCCTGCGCTCAAATCGCGAGATGCTGGCGAACGACCGCCGGGTCGCAGAGCGTCTCGGGCTCGAGCCAGGTCGCGATGGTTCCCTTGTCCATGACGACACATCGATCCGCCGTCATGAACACAAGGTCAATGTTCTGTTCGACCAGCAGGACGGTTAGTCCGTCCGTCTCGTTCTGGTCGCGAATTATGCGTGCGATGTCCTGCACTATGCTCGGCTGGATGCCCTCCGAGGGTTCATCCAGCACGAGCAGTTTCGGCTTGCCGACCAGAACCCTGCCGACCGCGAGCATCTGCTGCTCACCGCCGCTCAAAGTTCCCGCGCGCTGGCGCTTTCGTTGCCTGAGAATCGGAAACCATCCATAGACCCGCTCGAAATCTGCACTGTTAGGATCGCCGCCGACAAGTTCGCCCATGCGGAGATTTTCTTCGACGGTGAGACGTGCAAAATTGCCCCGTCCCTGCGGCACATAGCCGAGGCCCAGCCTGGCGCGCTCGCTGGCGCTGCGGGCAGTGATCTCATGTCCGTCGAAATAGATCCGCCCGGCCGATGCGCGCAACAGCCCGGCTACTGTGTCGACAAAGGTGGTCTTGCCGACGCCGTTGCGGCCGACGATCGCCAGAACTTCGCCGGTGCGGACATCGAGCGTGACATCGCGCACGATCGGAATGCCGCCGTGCCCTGAACTGACACCCTCGAACTGCAGCATCACCTCGCCGATTGGCGGGTCATGTTCCAGATCGAGCCGACTGTTCGCCGGTCCTGCCACTGCCTGCTTCCCCAAACTGCTCACGCGCAACGCCAGGGCGGGGCGGCACGATGAATTTCGCGAAGCCGCCGGCCCCGCATCGCGCCAGAACGCGGCTACACGATGAATTTCGTGAAACCGCCATCGACGTTCCAGCAGGCTCCGGTTACGAAGCTCGCCCGCTCCGAGGCCATGAATGCGACCACTCCGGCGACCTCATCGGGCCGGCCGAACCGCGGCAGCATGAGCATCTGGGCGGATAGGTTGTCGAATACTTCCTCTACGTCCTTGCCGACCGCCGGTACGAAATTGTCCGCCGCCAGCCGCTCCCACAAAGGCGTGCGGATCAGCGCCGGGTTGACCGCATTGACTCTGATGCCGTCGCCCGCAAGGTCCTGCGCCAGGGTCTTGGTCATGGCCAACATGGCGGCTTTGGCGGAATTGTAGTCGACCATGCCGCCGAGGCCGGAGTGCCCGCTCACCGAGGCTATGTTGACGATCGCCCCGCCTCCCTGTTCCCTCATATGGGGCACCACCTGACGGGTGGCGCGCACCGCACTCCACAAGGTGACGTCGTAAGTCTGGTTCCAGGTTTCGTCCGAATCTTCGATCGTGCGGCCGACGGCTGCATCACCGGCATTGTTGACCAGTATGTCGATTCTGCCGAAGTGTTCGTGGGTCGCGCTCACCATGCGTTCTACATCGTCGGCCTTGGCCATATCGGTTTCGAGGGCCAGGACCTCGGCCCCCTCCGCCTCCATCGCTGCTTTGGTTTCCTGGAGTGGCCCGGCCCGGCGCGCGCAGATCGCAACCTTGGCGCCCTCCTTGGCAAATTCCATGGCGATCGCCTGTCCCAGGCCCTGGCTCGAAGCGGTCACTAATGCCACCTTGTCGGTCAGCCCTAAGTCCATTGTGAATTCCTTTCCTCTACTCGATTCAACTTGGCTCGATTACGGTTCGTTTCGCCGCCGCCTTAATGTTCGATGTGGTGTGCTAGAATGCCGGCTTAAGCCTCTCCTTGGGATATTCCGCACCGACCACATGCTGAATAGTGATCGCACGGACCATCTGATACGTCCTGATGCGAAACGCCGGATCGCACGACATGCGGATGTACATGTCATTGGGCTTGATGCCGTAGTCTTCACTCAGCCAGTCGATCATGTTGCGGCAGGCGTCGTAGACCGCATGTTCCATCGGCAGGTTGATGCCGACCGCAACGATGCTATCCGGCTTTTCGATGCGCACGGTGGGTATGCGCTTGTTCTTTATCACCGAACAACGCAGCTGGACCGTGGCGCGCGTTTCATCCGCGATTCCGGTGAATTCGGTATCGCCCTGGCCACCGTGGATGTCTCCGACGTAGAGCAGGCCGCCCTCGTGGTACGAGTTGAGATAAATGGTGTGGCCGGCGCAAACATCGCGACAGTCGATGTTACCGCCGAACGGACCCTGGCCGAGCAATGACGTGAACACCTCGCGCTCCGGCGCGGTCGCCAGCGTGCCGCAGAACGGCTCAAGATCCCACGTCAACTGATCAGAATAAACACCCTTGCCGTCGCGAGTATGGCCGCTCGGCCCGGGCAGGTGCTCAATCATCTGAACACGCGGTTCGGCGCACTGGCCGTCCCAGAGTTTGGAGTCGCCGTACGGTCCGATACCGGGAAGAATACCGGAATATCCATAGCGCCAGGGATCTATGAAGTCGAAGCTGACCGCCAGGACATCGCCGGCCTCACAGCCGTCGACATGGATCGGCCCGATTACCGGATTGTAAATCGGCGGATAGGCCTTGTTCAGCCGGTCGACATGGGCGTCACCGACGAACGAATGCACTTTCGGATCGTCGCTGTCGTCCTCGATCAGACCGGTCAGAGCGTCTTCGGTCTCCAGTTGAAAGGCCTCGTCCTGTTTGACGTGCAATACCGGTTCTTCCCGCGCGTCGAACGCGTATTTCGTAACCTCACCACGCTTGATAATCTGCATCTTGCATCTCCCTGCTTCTGGTCCGACGTGCGGAGTTGCCGGGCGCTCTTCTTGTTCACTTGTGTGGCGCTTTAGAGATAGATCCGCCGAACTCCCTCATGATTTCGAGCTTCAATGCTGTGCACAGCATGACAGCCTAACCCGATATCCCGTTCACCTGCTAGTCCGAGAGTTGCTTCAAATCCCCGTCCGCCCGGGCGACGTACAGATCGTCAACGACTCGTGCAACCACCTGCCGGAAACCCATACACTTCGCAGGCGATTATCGGCGGGGTCATGTCTAGGCATCTTCGAGCAAGTCAATTGAGGAGGGCTGCGAATGCCATCGTTTGGCAGGTGATGACTGGATTTGTCATGCACGAGCGCTCTGTTCGAACCGGGCGTTCTTCCGCTTCTGATGCAGTGGACGGCTCCTCCGCCGGCATCGCGATGTGCCACATGGCGGTCTAACTTGAACGGTCACGAATGTTGCCTTGGTGGCACTCATTTGAAGTCCGAGCGCGAGCGCTGGAACGACCGCTATCGGATGGAAAGCAGAAGTCTTTAGCGCAACGCTCTATTTCACCGGCTGTTTTCCGCCCGGTCCACGAGCTTCAAAACTGAAAGCCAAGGCTTATCGCGTTGCTCACGCGCAGGTTTCGAGACACCCCCTCCGCTCCCCACCTGACAAGTTTAGGTTTTCAAAGACCGCTATGACTAGCGACATTCAGCGGTGCGCGTTACCCGCCTTGTACCCCTGACCTAGGACCCGTCCATGTTCAACCGCACAATGGACCGACCGAAGCCGTCTGCTTCGACTTCCTCGACGGTGACGACGCCCAAAGCTTCAAGTTGCATCGGCCAAACGCGAACCTCACGTGGCGTCGCCTCGCACTCGTCCGCCATGACTTGAACGGCAAGAATGCGTTGCCCATTGTGATCGACACCGTTCGCAAGCATCAACAACAGCATTCGTGGACCTGTCGAACCGACACGTTGGTCCAGCGCCCAGCTCATGTGGCGCACGCGGTCATGGCGCACGCGGTCATGGCGCCCACCGCCTCATTGCGAGCAGCTGGCGCACATGAACGACGCCTGGACGCAGCTGAACGGTGCTCCAAAGGAGGCCGTCAGCTCGGTGCTCAGATGCCGAGACGAGACCGCAGGCGCGGAGATCGCCAAGCCAAATTGTGACCCGATCCGGCGAGGTCTGGCACACCTGCGGCAGGTGGTGAGCCGGGACTACCGCCCGCCATTGAGCGTCCACCCGGCTCGCGACGTAGACCAACAAAAGCTTCGCGCCATGCGCCGCGCTGATTTTGATGCCGACCTGCTCGTCGACATGGGTCATGTCTCTGATTAGTTCGGCGCTGTCCGGTGCTTTGGCTAAAGCCGCGTTGAATCCGTGGTCGCAAAGCGTCTGTCGATGCACTTGAGAGTCTGTTTTGCGTTTTGACCCTCCAGCGATTTCCCCGAATGACCTGAGCCCGAGCTGCTCGCCGTCTTGCCAAACCCCATCTGCCGTTCGATCTGCATCGGCC
>JBPCWF010000461.1:0-3652 GCA_051009775.1 Hyphomicrobiales bacterium
CCGTAGACCCGGTCGTTCGAAATCTCGCCATTGCCGAAGAACCCGGCAATTGGAATGTCGCCGAAGACATCCCGGATCGCCGTGAGCTCATGGGCTTCGTCGTCGAAAAGGTTGGGCCCTCTTGCGACACAGGAATAGTAGAGCCCCGCTTTGGGCCGGCCGCCGGCGCGCACCTGCAGGTCCTCGAGCATGCGTTTCAGGTCCTTGGCGGCGCTCTCCGCGTCGCGGCGCACGAACAGCAGACGGTCGCCGGGGGCAACCTCGTCGGCGATCGCGACCAGGCCCTCGGACGGCTCGATGCCGATCAGGTTGCGCACGAGGTAGTCCCCCATGTCTGAGCCCGCGACCGGCAGGGCGGCGTGAATATTGTTCAACCAGGGCCGCGGGTCGGCGCCGTCGGCGACGCCAAGGTCCTCGCACAGAACCTCCAGGGCGGGCCGGTCGTCCAGGCTCACCAGAAGGTTGCCTTCGCCGCCGGAAACGTCATGGGTCGGCCCGATCGGGTAACAGCCCTGGGTCAGCCCGACCGCGACGCCGAGCTTGCCGCCGAGCAGCACGCCCGAGACGCCGCCGTCCACGATATCGCCCGCAACCTGCGGAAAGGCGCTTTCCGCCGCCGAAATGCCGCCGACCAGATAGAGGCCGTGCTCGCCCCCCAGCACCGAGACGATATCGATCGTCTGAGCGTTGCGCGGGTCGCCATGAACCACACCGAGGCCTGCCATGAAGTTCGCGTCGAGCGCCGGGGCGACATCGTCCGGATCATCGATGGATGGCAGCATCCGGTAGGCGTCCCCGGCGAAACGGCCGGTCAGGACGCTGATTGCCGGATGGCCGAAATGTTCTGTGCCCGGCGCACATACACCGATCCCGACGGTTCCGATCCAGTCGGCGATCCCGGTGCGCGATTTCAGGATTTCGACGATGTCGCCCAGCGCGCCGGCGAGCGGGTCGGTGGCATAGACGAACCCGAGGGTGTGGCCATCCGGATCGCCGAGTTGCGCGGCGCAGGCTTCGGCGAGCGCGCGCGCCTCGCCGTCCGCGGCATGGGCACTGGCAAAGTCGGTCATCGGGACACTGCACCTTACGAACGCGTGCGGGTCAACAGGGACGTTGATCCGCCGCGGCCGATAGTATCATGGACAGCCGGTGCAGGCCCTAGGCCAATCGACATTCGTGGTTTTGGCGTCGGCCCTAAGGCTTCACGCAGACGTCCCTGAGCTGGGTCAGTGCACCGGAATTACTCGCAAGGCTGTTGAAAAAGGTCCCGACCTCCTCCCGCGTCCGGTTCTCGCGGATCTTGTCAGACAGACACGAGCACGTCCGCAGGCAGGCCTGGTCCGATTTGCAGTTCTCATTGCAGGTCTCCGTCATCAGTCCGACGCCGACCTCGCCGGTGCAGATCAGATTGAGCCGCTGAATTTCCGGTTGGGTCAGCTTCAACTTTGCGAACGAATTGGTGCCGCCCTCCTCGCGCACGACCGAAACGATGCAGTCGCATTGCCGGTTGCAGACGTCTTCATGTTCCGGCGCCTTGACGCAGCCTTTCATGCAGCCCTGCTTGAATTCCGCGGCGTCCGCATTCGCCGCAGCGGTGCTTGTCGCAAGGAGCAGCGCCGACAGGACGGCCGCCAGAACAGCAGATATGAGTCTTGAACCTGAGATCGTTTTCATTGCGCTTTCCACCGTGCCGGCGGACGGGCGCTGCATGTCAACACGCATTAGCGCTTCGGCCGGATGAACAGATATGTTCGCGTCCAAACAGATCCCCAGTGGCCCGATATGAAGTGCCCTTTGTGGTCGAAGTGTGGTCCCTCGATCGGAAGCTGTCGCCGTGACGATCCGAGCGCAAGCCCCGGTGCCCACCGGCGGGCTGCACGCCATCCCGCTCAACCTGCCGGAAGTCCGGTTTGGATCATCAACGGCTCAATGGCGGTCTGCATCGGCGTTGCGTGCGCGTTCGCAGGTGCCGCCCGGAATACCGTTCCGGACCGGATCTTATTCGCTCATTAACCATTATTTTCCGGTTCTCCGGCACAAAGATAGCGAGCATTCGGAACGCTTTACACCCCCAACGGAGTGTGCCTGATGAAACTCGCAAATATTCTGAGTCTGGCAACCCTTGTTGCGGGCCTTGCGGTCGTGTCGTCGCCGGTGGCGTCGGAACAACCGGGGGACAGCCTCAGGGAGCGGTTCCGCCGTCCGACGGAGATCCCTTTTCCTCAGACGGCACCATATTCGCTGCACATCGCAACGCTTGGAAAAATGCTGTTCTACGACCCCCGTCTTTCGGGCGCACAAAACATGAACTGTGCAAGTTGCCACAATCCTTCGTTCGGCTATGAAACGCCGGTCCCGACAGCCATAGGCGCGGCCAATGTTCCGCTCGGGCGTCATGCCCCGACACTGCTCAACCACGCCTGGACGCCCCGTTTTTTCTGGGACGGCCGGGCGGCCAGTCTGGAAGAGCAGGCGGCCGGCCCGATCACGGCGTCGGTGGAAATGAACGGCAAGTTCCCCGAGATCATCGCCCGCCTCAAGGACATCGACGAATATCGCAAGTGGTTTGAGCGATTGTTCCCCGACAAGGGTATCAGCCGGGAGACGATACTGAAGGCCATTGCGACATACGAACGAACCGTGGTTTCAGGTGTTGCGCCGTTCGACCGGTGGGTCGAGGGAGACGAGGACGCAATGACCGACGAGGCAAAACGCGGCTTCGAACTGTTTGTCGGCAAGGCGGGGTGCAGCGAATGCCACTCGGGCTGGAACTTCACCGACAGCGACTTCCACGACATCGGACTGGCCACCGAGGACATCGGACGGGCCCAGTACGAACCTCAGAACGCACTCGCCAGGCACGCCTTCAAGACGCCGGGCCTTCGGAACCTGACTTATCGTGCGCCGTTCATGCACAACGGCTCGTTGTCAGACCTTGAGGCTGTCATCGCGCACTACGAATCGGGTGGGATCGAGCGTCCGTCGCTCGCACCCTCGATGCCGTCGTTCGAGCTGACGGATGGCGAGAGAGCCGATCTGCTGGCGTTTATGCGATCGCTGACCGCGGAAAAAGCCGACACGCCGATCCCCGTGTTGCCGAACTAGCTCAGGAGCAGAGATGTCTATTCGCGCTCGACTCAAGCTTGTCGTCGTCATGATGTCGTTGGCCGCGCTCGGCGCCGTCGCGACCGTTGGCTATATCGGCGTGAGGGCGACCGCCGACACGCATGATGTGCTCAGCAGGGCCCTCCTTGCGCAACGCAGCGCCGGTATCGCGGCACAGCGCCTGAGCGAGACCGAACAAATCGCCAAGACCGTATTGGCGATGACACGGCTTCGCGATCCAAGTGAGTATTTGCCGGCCTATGATGACGCGGCCAATGACGTTCAGCGGGCAATGACCGCAATTCGCGATGCCCGGCTGTCTGAGGACATTGCCGAGGACGCCGGAAAGTCTCTGCTGGCGCTCAACAAGTGGGTGTCGGCGACCAGGATCGCAATTTCAGGGGAGACGGCAACCTCGCTGCCGACAACCGACGTGCTGAACCGATGGCGTGCAGACGTTTCCACACGAGTCGCCGCGCTTGCCGATCAGGTGAACGGCGCCGCTGAAACGATCGCGAGCCAGGTCGATTCGCGATCCCGTTGGGAG
>JBPCWF010000462.1:0-3665 GCA_051009775.1 Hyphomicrobiales bacterium
GGACGACACAGCGCAGGATGATGGCGCACAGGCCGTGCTGCCTGGGGCCATGTCCGCGGCACCGGCGGGCGCCGATCCCGCATATGCCGCCGGCACGGCCGCACCTGCGCCATCCTCCACGTCCCAGGACAGCAACCATCTCAGCCAGGCGATCATGGCGGTCGGCCATGTCGTTTACGAATGGCGCGTCGAGGAAGACCGGCTGACATGGAGTCACAACGCATCTGAAATTCTCGGCGTCGCCAATATCGACGCCATCGCTTCCGGCCGCGAATTCGCAAATCTGCTCGACCCGGAAAACGCCGCCAACCGCTATGAAACGGTCATGAGCACGGCGCAGGTCGATGAAGGCGAAGGCGTGCCGTTCCAGATCGAATACCGCATTCTGCCCAAGGGCCGCGACAGCGGCGGCGGGTACTGGGTCGAGGATACCGGACGGTGGTATGCCGGTCGGAACGGCCGGCCGGCGCGGGTCGTCGGTATCCTGCGCAATATCGAGGACCGTTACCAGCGCGATCAGCAGCTGAGCTATCTGAGCTGTTTCGACCAGCTGACCGGCCTGATGAACCGGACGCATCTGGCCGATTCGCTGACCGAGGCCATCGGCAATGCGGAGCGCTTCCGCATGCCCTGCGCATTCCTGTTATGCGCGGTCGACAATCTGGCCATGGTCAACGACGCCTATGGTTTCGACGTCGCCGACCAGGTCATTTCCGTGGTCGGCCAGCGGCTCAAGAGCACCATGCGCACCGGTGACGCGATCGGGCGCTATGCCGGCAACAAGTTCGGTCTTATCCTGGCCAATTGCAGCGAATCCGACATGAAGGTCGCGGCCCAGAGGCTGCTCAAGGTGGTGCGCGACACGGTGGTCGAAACCGATGCCGGCCCGGTGTCGGCCACGGTATCGATCGGCGGGCTGTCGCTGCCGCATCATGCGCGCACGAGCGACGAGGCGATGGTGCGGGCGGAGGAGGCGCTGGACCTTGCCAAAGCCAAGCATCGCGACAGCTTCGTCATCTACAAGCACTCGCAGAAGCGCGAGTCGATCCGCAAGCGCAACATCATGTTCGCCGACGAGATCATCTCGGCGCTGAACGGCCGGCGGCTGGTGATTGCCTATCAGCCGATCGTCAATGTCGATTCCGAGAACCCGGCGCTCTATGAGTGTCTGTTGCGGCTGATCAAGCCCGACAACGAGATCGTCTCCGCCGGACACTTCATTCCGGTCGCCGAGCAGCTCGGCCTGGTGCGGCTGATCGACCACCGCGTGCTTGAGCTGACCATCGAGACGCTGGAGGAAAGCAAGGACGCGTATCTGTCGCTCAACATATCGGGCATGACCGCGACCGATCCGAGATGGCTGTCCAATCTGACCGCCTATATCAGCGCCCACCGGGATGCCGCCGAGCGTTTGACCGTCGAGATCACCGAAACCGCGGCGCTGCAGGATCTGGAGGAGAGCTGCAAGTTCATCAGCACCCTGCGCGATCTCGGCTGCAAGGTGGCGATTGACGATTTCGGTGCGGGCTACACGTCGTTCCGCAACCTAAAGACGCTCGATGTCGACATGGTCAAGCTGGACGGTTCGTTCTGTGACCGGTTGGCGGACAACAAGGACAACCAGTTCTTCGTGCGCACGCTGATCGACCTGGCGCAGAACTTCAACATCAAGACGGTCGCCGAACGGGTCGAGGAACAGCGCGACGGTGCGCTGCTCAAGACCATGGGCGTGGATTACCTGCAGGGCTATCTCTACGGCCGGGCCGAAATCCAGAAACCCTGGCTCGGGGACCATCAGATCCCGGACAAGCCTCTTTCGGCGCTTTAGACTGCCGCCCGCCTACCCGGAACAGGCCGGCTCAGGACTTCTTGGAAAGATCGTCAAGCTGCTTCTGCATCGCCTGCAGTTGCTGGCGCATGGCGCTCAGGTCGTCTGAGGGTTCCTCGCCCTCGGCAGGGGTGGCCGCGTCGTCGGGCGCCGGCCCGTTCGCGCCGAACGGCACGAACATGCTCATGGCCTTTTCGAACATGGCCAGGTTCTGCTTGGCCTGCTGCTCCATCGCCTTGAACGGCTCGCCGCCGAAAGCCTCCGTCATGTGCTTGCGGTACTTCTCCTGCTCGCGGGTCAGGGTCTCGAGGCTGACCTCGAGATAACTCGGCACAAGGGCCTGCATGCTGTCGCCGTAGAACCCTATCAACTGGCGCAGGAAGCGGATTGGCAGCAGGTTCTGGCCCTTGCTCTCCTCTTCGAAGATGATCTGGGTCAGAACCGAACGGGTGATGTCTTCCCCCGACTTGGCATCGAACACCAGGAAGTCGTGCCCTTGCTTGACCATCTCGGAGAGATCCTCCAGCGTCACATAGGTGCTGGTCGCGGTGTTGTAGAGCCGCCGATTGGCGTATTTCTTGATCGTAATCGGCTCTTGGCCCGTGTCTTTGTCTCGTGCCACGGCTGTTCCTTCTTCGCATGGACCGCGAAGCCCACGCTCTCGTGTTGCCCCGGTGGCGCATTGTTGCGCGTGCGAGATGATAAGTGCAAGTGCGGAAACAAAGTCTAGGTGAACAGAGTACCACGTGCCGGGCCGTCGGGCCGGCTCACAAGGTGAGGGTATTAGCCATAAGTTTAATGGAATTGTGCAACGCAGCATTCTTTTTGCAGTTGCACAATCCTGGGCGAGTGTTTATCTTAATTTCGAATTCAATCTGGCGTTGCTCACACCACACGGATCGGCTCGTCGCGGCGCGTTTGCCGGGCGTTCGCGGGTCCGTGAAGACCGTTAAGACAGGGGTCCGGGCAGCGCCTCGGCGGGTTTCGAACAGGGAGGAATACTCATGGCCGGTTCTCAACAGGATGTGGTGATTGTTTCGGCGGCGCGTACGCCCGTCGGGTCGTTTAACGGTGCGTTGAGCAGCATGCCTGCGCACGATCTCGGCAAGGTGGCGATCGAGGCCGCCATGGAACGCGCAAGCGTCAAGCCCGAAGAGGTCGAGGAGGTCATCATGGGCCAGATCCTGACCGCGGGCCAGGGGCAGAACCCGGCGCGTCAGGCCTCGATCAACGCAGGCATCCCGGTCGAAGCCCCGGCCTGGGCGGTGAACCAGCTGTGCGGCTCCGGCCTGCGCGCGGTCGCGATCGGCCTGCAGCAGATCAAGAGCGGCGATGCCGGCATCGTGGTCGCCGGCGGTCAGGAATCCATGAGCCAGGCCCCTCACTGCGCAAACATGCGCGGCGGCTACAAGATGGGCAATTACGAGATGATCGACACCATGATCAAGGACGGATTGTGGGACGCGTTCAACGGCTATCACATGGGCAACACGGCCGAGAACGTCGCCGAGCAGTGGCAGATTACCCGTGACGTGCAGGACGAGTTCGCCGTCGCCTCGCAGAACAAGGCGGAAGCGGCGCAGAAGGCCGGCAAGTTCAAGGACGAGATCACGCCGGTGACGATCAAGACCCGCAAGGGCGACATCGTGGTCGAGGACGACGAATATATCCGTCACGGCGCGACGATGGAAAACATGCAGAAGCTGCGTCCGGCCTTCTCCAAGGAGGGCTCGGTGACGGCTGCGAATGCTTCCGGCATCAACGACGGCGCCGCCGCGGTGGTGCTGATGAGTGCGGAGGAGGCCGACAAGCGCGGCCTCGAGCCGATGGCCCGCAT
>JBPCWF010000463.1:0-2557 GCA_051009775.1 Hyphomicrobiales bacterium
GTCCCGCTCCTGCTGGACCGCCTGCGCCTGGTCGGTGCGCATGACGGACACGAACCCTGAGCGCTGCTCGGCGGTGTCCAGCCCGAGTTCCTCGATATATCCGGCCACCTGCCGCACGCCGTCGCGCGACAGGCCGTAGAGCTCGCGCGCCTGGTCGAGGCCCGCTTCGGAGATCAGTGTATCGAGGCCCAGGGCGAAGCCCGCGGTGACGAACCCGCCATTGCGGCCCGAAGCGCCCCATCCGACCCGGTGCGCTTCCAGCACGATCACCGAGACGCCGCGCCGCGCCAGTTCCAATGCGGTGGAAAGCCCGGCGAACCCCGCGCCGACAACACACACATCGGCCGCCTCTTGCGCACCGAGCGGCGCCCGGCGGCCGGCATCGCCGGCGGTTGCTGCGTAATAACTGTTGACGTGTTCGCTCATAACGCCGTCAACTGTTCACACAGGCGTCAAGCCGGGTTGCTAGAGCGGCACAAAAAACCTTCGTTTCGAAAGGGACTGCGGAACACATGCTTACGCTCTATTTGCTGCGTCACGCGAAATCAAGCTGGGATCAACCGACCATTTCCGATATCGAGCGTCCGCTGGCGGCGCGCGGCCGCGAAGCGGCGCCGCGCATGGGCCGTCACATGCGCGAAGAGAACCAGCTGCCCGATCTTGTCTTGTGTTCGCCGGCGACGCGCGCCCGCCAGACCCTCGAACTCGCCCTGTCCGCCCTCGGACACGAGCCGGAGGTCCGGACGATCGACGGTCTTTACAATTTCGGCGACGGCTCAGGCCTGCTGCAGATCATTCACCGCGAAGGCGGCGACAGCCGCGGCCTCATGCTGGTCGGCCACAATCCATCGCTGGAATATCTGGCGCTCAGTCTTGCCGGCCAGGGCCCGAGCGCGGATCTGACCGAGATGGCGAAAAAGTATCCGACCGCAGCGCTCGCCGTCATCGAGTTCGATGTCGAACGCTGGGCCGACATTCGTGCCGGCGCCGGCAGGCTCGTGAGCTTCACAAAGCCCAAGGCGCTGCGGGCGGCATAACCGCCGCCCGGAACGCCGCGAACGCGTGTCGTTCAGTTGATGACGGCGCCCAGCCTGCTGCTCAGGGGCGCACGGGCCGCGTCGTAGGTTTTCGTGAGATCCCGGGTGCAGGCCGGACAGATGTTCGGCACGGTCGGCCAGTACCACGTGTAGCCCTTCTCCGAAGTCTTCTCCAAAAGAGACTGCGAGCAGTAAGGGCACTTGATGTTCTTGAACGGGATCAGCGAAGCGATGGCCCCGAAAAAGAAGATGGTCAGACCGACAAGGAACCCGGTCTGGCCCCAGATCAGGTTGGCCACCGGGATCACATACAACAGGCCGACGACGCTGAACACGACGACGTCCCGTTTCTTCTTCAACTGCTTCACCATACTCATGGCATTCCACCCCACATGCTATGTCGACCGGCGGGACAGGCGCTGCCCCACGGTCCGTTTCATCCCGGTCTGTAGCACACAGCGGTGATCTTTCCCTTAAGCCGGCAGTGAAAATTCTAAGCATCGGCGCGGCGGTCGGGGGTCCTCAGGCGAGGTCGAGGACCTGCAACTCGCACGGCAGCTGGGATGCGCTGTCGAACTCGCAGCCGACCTCGACGCCGCGCGTGGCGATCTCCTTACAGTCGAGCGTATCGTAGACCGCGCGCATGGCGCCCAGCGCGAAGTCCGCGCCGCTGCCGAGCGCCCAGTAGCGGTGATAGGCGATCACGTCACGATAGGAATGAACGGTATAGATCCCCGAACCGTTGACCAGCAGCAGCTCCATCTGGCTCGACTCGTAGGGATCGTCCTCCTCTTCGTCGGTCTTGAGAAAGGCCTCCTCCTTGAGGATCGGATGAAGGTCGAGGAAGCTCCGGAAGATGCCGTCCGTGCTGGTCAGGTCCAGGGTGCCGGCATGGCGCAGCGCCTCGCGCAGGGCGTAACTGTGCGCCACCGACCCGATCACGCCGAACCAGGTATCGCCATAGCAGAACATCTTGCTGTGGCTCGCAACCAGCTCGCTGCTCGCCACCATGTCGCCGAACGCGGTCGCCGTATCGGCCGCGAGGCAGACTTTGCCGTTCTTCCTGGCCGCGCAAATGGTCGACATTCTATGTCACTCTCCCCGAGCGGTGTGTTACGAGACGGGCGAGAGCGCCCTGCCATTGGACTGCAGCAGCCTGAATCGAATTCTCAGTAAACAATGTATACGGCCTTGATTCCAAACAAATATTTTCCAGTCGCACTGAGCATTGGCTTGCATAAGACCAGTGTTCTCCTTACCTAATCCCGGGGAGAGTGACTGACCTTGGCGATTTCCACCATTTCGGATACGGCGCGGGTTGCGCTTGGCGGCATCGGCGACTATGCCCATGACCTGTTCGCGCCGACCATCCGGCTCGGCGTGACCGGCCTGTCGCGCGCCGGCAAGACCGTGTTCACCACCGCGCTCGTCCACAATCTGCTGCATGGCGGCCGCCTGCCCCTGTTCGACGTCATGGCGGAGGGCCGTTTCGTGCGCGCCTATCTGCAGCCCCAGCCCGA
>JBPCWF010000464.1:0-2769 GCA_051009775.1 Hyphomicrobiales bacterium
CCACATCGCGCTGCGATTTGCGCCTAGCCGGCTGACCTGGTTTGGCGCCATCAAATGATTCCATATGAAGGAACGATGCTCTAGGGCCGCTGGAGATCGCCGGATCAAGTCCGGCAATGACGCGGGAACACACCCCAATCGTCATCCCGGAAGCCGGTTTGCCCGAGATCTTCGATCTCGCCGGCAAAGCGCGCTATCCGGGATCCAATGGCCGATGCGGCACCGCACCGCTATTGGATCCCTGCTCAAGGCCGGGATGACGGCAGGGAACGAGACCGCGTTCCGAGCACATTCGCATCGCCAATTCAGATAGTTAGCCGTCGCCGCCCACGGACAACCGCTGCAGCTCGTGACACTCCGTCAGGTCCGGCATC
Source organism: Hyphomicrobiales bacterium (assembly GCA_051009775.1). Lineage (GTDB taxonomy): Bacteria > Pseudomonadota > Alphaproteobacteria > Rhizobiales > JAJFHB01 > JBPCWF01. Next base: position 375 of record JBPCWF010000464.1, read on the forward strand.
TCCCAACGGTCGAGCATGCGCCCGATCGCGGCTTGCGGAACCGCGTCGTCGCGGGCGCTGTTGCGCGCGAACAGGCGTTCGGGCGGCGCCTCGAGATGGACGATGCGGACCCGCGCGCGGTAGTCCGCGAACAGCTGGATCAGGGAGCTGCGCGTCTGCCGTGTCAGATTGGTCGCGTTCCAGACGAAATCGCTCTGCGCCCGCAGATGCTCCCGGGCGCGCTCGCGGGCGAATTGGATGACCCGGCCTTGGGGCTTGCCATGCGCGATGCCGAGTTCCGCGCGGATCCGGTCGAGCGACACCGCCGGAATGCCGGCCAGATGGTCCGCGATCCAGGTATCCTTGCCGGCGGCCGGCAGTCCGGACATGAGGACGGCGGTCAGAAGGGTGTCGTCATAGGCCTCGAAACCCGGGTCGCGGCCGTCTTTGAGGAAATAGAGAAACCGGCTGTGGTCGGACGCAAAGGCGAAGGGTGCGTCCAGGCAGGCGGCCTCGCGGGCGAACTCCTCAAACAGGGCGACCGCATCAAGGATCCTCTGCCGGTCCGGCGAGATCCGGCCGGTGGCGTCGGCGCGCGCCAGGAGGGTCAGCCAGTCGCAGCGGGTGCGCAGGCTGATCCGGGCGGCGAGCTTGAGCGGGTCGTCGCGTTCGAGCAGAAAGAACGGCACCAGATGATGGCCCGCCAGGGCGGCCACTTGCTCGCGCTCTGCGATATCCGCGCCCAGGCGCCAGAGCAGGCCGCGCGCCATGATCTCGCCGCGCCTCGAATGGCCGCGCGATGTGATCCGGCCGTCCTCCTCGCGGCTCGTCGCCGGCTTGCCGATATCGTGCAGCACCGCCGCCCAGAACACGATGCGCCGCGCCCGGTCATCCATGCCGCGCCACTGCGTGTCCGCCACAAGGGCCTCGACCACCATGCGCGTATGGACCCACACATCGCCCTCGCCATGGTGCACCGGGTCCTGAAGGCAGCCCCTGAGGGCGCGGATCTCCTCTACTTGCCCATCGACGGCGTCCCAGTCGAGACGCCATTCCGGCGGCCGCGGCACCAGGGCGTGAAGCATGGCCGTCACCGGCCTTGCGCGAAGATATCGACCCCGGGCTGGAGGCCGTTCTGAAGGAGCGGCCGGTCGAGCCAGTGGGTCTCGGACCGGATCACATTGGTCAGGAAGCTTGTCCGGATGAACTTCACCCGGCCGACCACACGGTCGTCGTCCTCAAGCTTGATGTAGAGGCCTTCCATGTCATCGCTCGGATCGGTCTCCCTGCTGACCCGCTCCATGTCCTGATCCGCGCCCCGGGCGACGCGCGCCAGGGCATCGCGCCAGCCGGCGCTCTTGTGCAGGCTTTTGCCGACCAGGGCGTGCAGATCGTTCGCGGTGCGGAACCGTCCCTCCTCCAGTACCGACACGGAGCGGACGGCCGAGCCCTCCAGCATGGCGCGGCGGCGCCGGGTCGACAGGAAGTCCCCGGTCTCCCGGTCGAGCATGTCGAACTCGAGAAAATAGTGCGGCAGCGCGTCGTAGAAGATCGTGTGCTTGGCGAAGGCCCACTCGCCATACATGACATAGCGGGTGCCGAGCAGCTCACGCAGCGCGGCTTCGTGACAGCCCGCCCAGGCCTTCATCAGATCGAACTGGCGCTCGCGCGGCCCGCCGCGCAGGAAATGGCCCCGGCTCTGCAGCAGAAGGCCGCCGTCCGCGCCGAAACTGATGCCGGCATTGGAGCCGTCCACCTTCTCCTCCACCACCAGGTGATGGGACGCAAGCTCGCGGAACGGCACCTGCGTCAGGTCTTCGTCGCCAGGCTGCAGCCGCGAGCCGGCGAGATGCGGGGTGCGCGGGTATTTGAGCATGGTTTCCATCGGCGCGTTACAGTCCCGCCACGCAGATGATGTGGCCGCGCACATAGGTGATCGAAACCTTGCGCGCGCCCGCGCCGGTGAACAACCGCTCCAGCGCCGCGCCGTCGAACAGCTGGATGTGCTCGGGTTTGTCGTCCTCCTTAGACGGCACCGAGGCGACGACGAAACGCCGGGCCACACGCACCAGTTCGCGCACCGCCTGCTCCGGCCGGTCCAGGTGCTCGAGCACCTCGAGCACCGTGGCGACATCGAAGCTGTCATCTTCAAAGGTGAGGTCGGTGACGCTCACGCCGTGCACGCTCAGACGGTCTATGCCGCCGTCCCGCACCGCCTCGAGCATGGCGAGCCGGTGGTCGAGCAGGTCGGTCGCGGTCACCGGCAGGTGCGGAAACCCGTCGAGCAGGGGCCACAGGAACGCCCCGCGGCCGGACCCGATGTCGAGCAGGTCTTGCGGCCCGATGCCGCGCAGTGCGCCAAGCACGGCCTTGACCCGCGGCAGCTCCATGGTGCGCTTGAACCGGTGCAGCTTGA
>JBPCWF010000465.1:0-7094 GCA_051009775.1 Hyphomicrobiales bacterium
GGATAGGAGTGTAGCTCAATTGGCTAGAGCACCGGTCTCCAAAACCGGGGGTTGGGGGTTCGAGTCCCTCCACTCCTGCCAGACCGGGCGATCAAGCGAGCTGACCTAGGACGAAATGGCAAAAACGAACCCCTTTGAATTCCTTCAGCAGGTGCGCTCGGAAGGCGAAAAAGTCACCTGGCCGACCCGTAAGGAAACCGCGATCACGACGCTCATGGTGATGATCATGGTGACGTTCGCGGCGGTTTTCTTCCTCTTGGCGGACCAGCTCTTGAGCTTTTTCGTGCACTTTCTTCTCGGACTAGGCGGATAGGCGGCGGACGACGATTATGACGAAGCGGTGGTACATCGTTCACGCGTATTCCAACTTCGAAAAGAAGGTAGCGGAGACGATTCGCGAGCAGGCGGCGGCCCAGGGGCTGGAAGACCTGTTCGACGAGATCCTGGTGCCGACCGAGGAAGTCGTCGAAATGCGCCGCGGCCGCAAGGTGGCCTCGGAACGGAAGTTCTTTCCGGGCTACGTGCTGGTCAAGATGGATATGACCGATCAGGCCTATCACCTGATCAAGAACACGCCCAAGGTGACCGGTTTTCTCGGCACCGAGAGCAAGCCGATGCCGATCTCCGACAAGGAGGCGGATCATATCCTTCAGCAGGTGCAGGAAGGCATCGAGCGGCCCAAGCCGTCGATCACTTTCGAAGTCGGCGAGCAGGTGCGGGTGGCGGATGGTCCGTTCGCCTCGTTCAACGGACTGGTCGAGGAGGTCGACGAAGAGCGCGCGCGCTTGAAAGTCGCGGTCTCGATCTTCGGCCGGGCGACCCCGGTCGAGCTTGAGTACGGCCAGGTGGAGAAGCTTTAGGCGCTCCGCCCTGGTCATCACCGGTGGGAGGTCCGTCAGGCGGTCGCCAAACCGCGGTCGGGATCGAACCACCACCCCTGTCAACAGACCCGTGAAACGGGCTGAAAGGGAACGACATGGCAAAGAAGATTGACGGATACTTGAAACTGCAGGTGCCGGCCGGGCAGGCCACTCCGTCGCCGCCGATCGGGCCGGCGCTGGGTCAGCGCGGCCTGAACATCATCGAGTTCACCAAGGCGTTCAATGCGGCGACCCAGGATCTGGAAGCGGGTGCCCCGATCCCGACCCTGATCACCATCTACGCGGACAAGTCGTTCACGTTCGAAACCAAGACGCCGCCCGCCTCCTACTATCTGAGGAAGGCGGCAAGGCTCGACAAGGGCGGTCAGGAGCCTGGCCGCGAGGTCGCCGGCTCGGTGACCCGGGCCCAGTTGCGCGAAATCGCCGAGGCCAAGATGAAGGACCTCAATGCCAACGATGTCGAAGCCGGCATCAACATCATTGCGGGCTCGGCCCGCTCGATGGGTCTCGAGGTCAAGGAGTAGGGTCATGGCGAAGCTTGGAAAAAGAGCCAAACAGGCGCGTGAAGGCGTCGACCGCAACGCGTTCTACCCGGTCGAAGACGCAGTCAAGATGGTCAAGGAGCGGGCCGCTGCCAAGTTCGACGAAACCGTCGAAGTGGCGATGAACCTGGGTGTTGACCCGAGGCATGCGGATCAGATGGTGCGCGGTGTCTGCAACCTGCCGAACGGCTCCGGCCGTGCCGTGCGCGTCGCCGTGTTCGCCAAGGACGAGAAAGCCGAGGAGGCCAAGGCCGCCGGTGCCGAGATCGTCGGTGCGGAAGACCTGATGGAGCAGATCCAGAAGGGCGAGATGAATTTCGACCGTTGCATCGCGACGCCGGACATGATGCCGCTGGTCGGCCGGCTGGGCAAGATTCTGGGCCCGCGCGGCCTGATGCCCAACCCGAAGGTCGGCACGGTGACCCAGGACGTCAAGGCCGCGGTCGAATCCGCCAAGGGCGGCGCGGTCGAGTTTCGTGTCGAGAAGGCCGGCATCATTCATGCCGGCGTCGGCAAGGCGAGCTTTTCGGAGGACCAGATCCTCGGCAATGTCAAAGCCTTCATCGACGCGGTCCAGAAGGCAAGGCCGGCCGGCGCCAAGGGTGCGTATATCAAGAAGGTCTCGATCAGTTCGACCATGGGACCTGGCGTAAAGATTGATCTCTCAAGCGTCGCCGGCGCCTGAGCGATTGGAAGTTTCCGCCGGACCGATCGTCCGGCGGCCGGCTTCGGCCCCTGAGGGGTTGGAGCCAAACCTGTCCGAGATTGCAGGCGCTGCCTTACGGGGCGGCTTAATCGAACGGCCTGCATGAGATGGGGAACCGGACGGATTGCCGGACCGGCCCGAATCGGGGCCTAGGGTCCGACGATCGGTTTGAACCTCGTAGTCCGCCACCGGCCCCCGGGCCCACGGCGGGGACAGGCAGTGAGCGCCGCATGCCGGTTCTTCTGCCTCAAGCGGGAAACCGGCTCGCGGAATGTGTCGACGCAGCGTGGCCGTGAATGGCGCGCTGCATTGATGGAGAGAGCAAGTGGATAGGGCCCAAAAGCAAGACGTGGTCAAGTCGCTCAACCAGGTGTTTTCCGACACCGGTGTGATCGTCGTGACCCACTACCAAGGCATGACGGTCGCACAAATGAACGATTTGCGCGTCCGGATGGCCGAAGCGGGCGCCACTTTCAAGGTGGTGAAAAACCGTCTCGTCAAACTTGCTCTGGAAGGCACGGATGCAGCCGGCATCCAGGACCTGTTTCAAGGTCCGACGGCGATTGCCTTTTCGGAGGATCCCGTGGCTGCACCGAAGGTTGTCGCCGGTTACGCCAAGGAGAATGACAAACTGATCATTCTCGGCGGCACGATGGGCGCCGACGTTCTCGACCCGTCCGGCGTGAAAACGCTGGCCGAGCTGCCGTCTCTGGATGAACTGCGGGCCAAGCTCGTGGGCATGATCCAGACGCCGGCGACCCGGATTGCCTGCGTGCTTCAGGCGCCGGCCGGCCAGTTGGCCAGGGTCATGAACGCCTATGCCACCAAGAGTGACGCGGCCTGAACGCCGCAGACGGCACCGAATGGTTCAAACTGATTGAAACAGAAGAGTAGAAGCAATGGCTGATATCGAGAAAATCGCAGAAGACCTGTCTTCCCTGACCGTCCTTGAGGCGGCGGACCTGTCGAAGCTGCTGGAAGAGAAGTGGGGCGTGTCGGCGGCGGCTCCGGTTGCCGCCGTGGGCGTCATGCCCGCGGGCGACGGCGGCGCGGCTGCGGCCGAAGAGAAGGACACCTTCACCGTCGTGCTGGCAGGTTTCGATGCGGCGAAGAGGATCAATGTCATCAAGGAAGTGCGTGCGATCACCGGCCTTGGCCTCAAAGAGGCGAAGGATCTGGTCGAGGGCGCGCCCAAGGACGTGAAGGAAGATGCCTCCAAGGATGAGGCAAACGAAATCAAGGAGAAGCTCGAAGGGGCGGGTGCCACCGTCGAGCTCAAATAACTGCCGGGTGTTTACGCATCCGTGGCGCGGACGGTGAAGGTGGCGAACCCTCACCGTCTGCGCCCGGTTGCGCAGAGTATATTTGCATGTGGGGCGCGGTGCCGTCGTCTGCCGATGAAGCGGGCGCGGTAGCGGGCCGAACAAACAAATCTGCAAGGAGCGGAGATGTCCCAATCATTCACTGGACGTAAGCGGGTTCGAAAGTATTTCGGGTCGATCGCGGAAGTCGCAGAGATGCCGAACCTGATCGAGGTTCAAAAATACTCGTACGACCAGTTCCTGCAAATGGAGGAGCCCGACGGCGGCCGTGACGAAAGCGGCCTGCAGGCCGTGTTCAAATCGGTCTTCCCGATCGACGACTTCTCCGGGCAGTCTTCGCTGGAATTCGTGCGCTATGAATTCGAAGCGCCGAAATATGACGTCGAGGAATGCCAGCAGCGCGGCATGACCTATGCCGCTCCGCTCAAGGTCACCCTGCGTCTGATCGTGTTCGAGATCGACGAGGAGACCGGCGCGCGTTCGGTCAAGGACATCAAGGAGCAGGACGTCTATATGGGCGATATGCCGTTGATGACCCTGAACGGCACCTTCGTCATCAACGGCACCGAGCGGGTGATCGTGTCTCAGATGCACCGCTCGCCCGGCGTGTTCTTCGACCACGACAAGGGCAAGACCCATTCAAGCGGCAAGCTCCTGTTCGCCGCCCGCATCATTCCCTATCGCGGCTCCTGGCTCGACTTCGAGTTCGACGCCAAGGACATCGTGCATGTGCGCATCGACCGGCGCCGCAAGCTGCCGGTGACCACATTGCTCTACGGCCTCGGCATGAGCAGCGAAGAGATCCTGCACTTCTTCTTCGACAAGGTCAGTTACAAGCTGACCAAGGAAGGCTGGCGCACGCCGTTCGTGCCCGAGCGCTATCGCGGCGCCAAGCCGCTGACCGATCTGGTCAACGCCAAGACCGGCGACGTCGCGGTCGAAGCCGGCAAGAAGGTCACGCCCCGGCTGGCGCGGAAGCTGGCGGAAGAAGGCCTCAAGGAACTTCTGGTCCAGGACCTGGATCTCGAAAGCCAGTATGTTGCCGACGAACTGGTCAATCCGGACACCGGCGAGATCTATGCCGAGGCCGGCGACGAAATCACCGAGGCGCTGCTGCTTGAGCTCAGGGAGGCGGGCTTCAAGGATCTCGACGTGCTCGACATCGATCACGTCAATATCGGCGCCTATATCCGCAACACTCTGTTCGTCGACAAGTGCGACAGCTACGAGCAGGCTCTGCTCGACATCTACCGGGTCATGCGTCCGGGCGAGCCGCCGACCCGCGAAACCGCGGAAACGCTTTTCCACGGCCTGTTCTTCGACACCGAGCGCTACGACCTGTCGTCGGTTGGCCGCGTCAAGATGAACATGCGGCTCGAGCTTGAATGCGAGGACACGGTGAGGTCCTTGCGCAAGGACGACATTCTTGCGGTCATCAAGACCCTTGTCGGCCTGCGTGACGGCAAGGGCGAGATCGACGATATCGACCATCTCGGCAACCGGCGGGTCCGCTCGGTCGGCGAGCTGATGGAGAACCAGTACCGCATCGGCCTGTTGCGCATGGAGCGCGCCATCAAGGAGCGCATGAGCTCGGTCGACATCGACACGGTGATGCCGCACGACCTGATCAACGCCAAACCGGCGGCGGCCGCGGTGCGCGAGTTCTTCGGATCGTCACAGCTCAGTCAGTTCATGGATCAGACCAATCCCTTGTCGGAGATCACCCACAAGCGGCGCCTGTCGGCGCTGGGCCCCGGCGGCCTGACGCGCGAGCGTGCGGGCTTTGAGGTGCGCGACGTGCACCCGACCCACTATGGCCGGATCTGCCCGATCGAGACGCCGGAAGGCCCGAACATCGGACTGATCAATTCGCTTGCGACCTTTGCGCGGGTCAACAAATACGGCTTCATCGAAAGCCCGTACCGCAAGGTGGTGAACGCCAAGGTGTCGGACGAGGTGGTCTATCTCTCGGCGATTGAAGAGGCGAAATACTACATTGCCCAGGCCAACGCCAAGATCACTACCAAGGGCGAGTTCGAGGAAGACCTGATCGTGTGCCGCCACGCGGGCGATGTCCACATGGTGACGGCGGACCGGGTCGACTATGTCGACGTCTCGCCGAAGCAGCTGGTTTCGGTGGCCGCCGCGCTCATCCCGTTCCTCGAGAACGACGACGCCAACCGGGCGCTGATGGGCTCGAACATGCAGCGTCAGGCGGTGCCGTTGGTGCGCTCCGAAGCGCCGCTCGTGGGCACCGGCATGGAAGCGGTCGTGGCGCGGGATTCCGGCGCCGCCATCGCGGCGCGCCGCACCGGCGCGATCGACCAGGTCGACTCCAACCGCATCGTCATCCGCGCCACCGAGGAGACCGATCCGTCCAAGTCCGGCGTCGATATCTACAACCTGCAGAAGTTCCAGCGTTCGAACCAGAACACCTGCATCAACCAGCGTCCGCTGGTGCGTGTCGGTGACCGGGTCGAGGCCGGCGACATCATCGCCGACGGTCCGTGCACGGACCTGGGCGATCTGGCGCTCGGCCGCAACGTGCTGGTCGCCTTCATGCCCTGGCACGGCTACAACTTCGAGGACTCGATCCTGATCTCCGAGCGCATGGTGCGCGACGACGTCTTCACGTCAATTCATATCGACGAGTTCGAGGTCATGGCGCGCGACACCAAGCTTGGGCCGGAAGAGATCACCCGCGATATCCCCAATGTCGGCGAGGAGGCGCTCAAGAACCTCGACGAGGCGGGCATTGTCTATATCGGCGCGGAGGTCAAGCCGAGCGACATTCTGGTCGGCAAGATCACGCCGAAGGGCGAGAGCCCGATGACGCCGGAGGAAAAACTCCTGCGCGCGATCTTCGGTGAAAAGGCGTCGGATGTGCGTGACACCTCGCTCAGACTGCCGCCCGGCGTCTCGGGCACGGTCGTCGAGGTGCGCGTGTTCAACCGCCACGGCATCGACAAGGACGAGCGCGCGCTCGCGATCGAACGCGAGGAGATCGAGTCGCTGGCCAAGGACCGCGACGACGAACTGGCGATCCTGGACCGCAACGCCTATGGGCGTCTGTCCGACTTCCTGATCGGTAAGATGGCGGCCGGCGGGCCGAAGGGCTTCAAGCTCGACGGCAAGATCACCCAGGCGGTGCTGGAAGAGATCCCGCGCAGCCAGTGGTGGCAGATCGCGCTCAAGGCCGAGAAGGCGATCGGTGAGCTCGAGGCCATGCGGGCGCAGTATGACGAGTCCAAGTCGCGCCTGGAGCAGCGTTTCGTCGACAAGGTCGACAAGCTGCAGCGCGGCGACGAACTGCCGCCGGGCGTGATGAAGATGGTCAAGGTCTTCGTCGCCGTGAAGCGCAAGATCCAGCCCGGCGACAAGATGGCCGGCCGGCACGGCAACAAGGGCGTGATCTCCAAGATCATTCCGGTCGAGGACATGCCTTATCTGGAAGACGGCACCCCGGTCGACGTGGTGCTCAACCCGCTCGGCGTGCCGAGCCGGATGAATGTCGGACAGATCCTGGAGACCCATCTGGGCTGGGCCTGTCACGGCCTCGGCAACCAGATCCGCGATGCCGTCGACAGCTATATGGAGAAGGGCAAGATCAAGCCGGTCCGCGACAAGCTCAAGCAGATCTACG
>JBPCWF010000466.1:0-4846 GCA_051009775.1 Hyphomicrobiales bacterium
AGGCGCAAATGCGCATCCGATGCATGTTCGGCGAAAAGAGTGCGCTCGAGTGCGACGTAGTAGCCGCCGACCATCGGAAAGCAATTGAGGCTCAGTATGTCGCCGGCTTCAATCCGGCGCGATGTCACCGGATTGTGGGCGCCATCCGTATTGAGGCCGGACTGAAACCAGGTCCAGGTGTCCATCAGTTCGGCGTGCGGCCAGGTGCTCGCGATCTCGCGCACCATGGTCTGGGTTGAATGGAGCGCGACCTCATGCTCCGGCACGCCGACCCCGGCCGCTTCGGCACAGGCGGCGCCGCCGAGATCGGCGACCCGCGCCATGGCCGTGATATGGGCGATCTCCTCGTCCGACTTGATCATGCGCTGCCGCATGGCGGCAGGCGCGATGTCGACGAGTTCGACGCCCGGCAGCGCGGCTTCCAGCTGGCTGCGCATATCCAGGCTGACATGGTCGAACTCGATGCCGAGCCGCCTGGTTCCCCGCGTCAGCTGCTGCACGGCGAACAGGTAATTGTCGCGCCGCCAGTCGGTGTAGATGACATTGTCGCCATGGGTGCGGCGCCACGGCTGGCCGCCGTCGATGCCGGCCGAAATCGACGTGACATTGTCCTGGGTGACCACGAGTCCGTATTTGCGGCCGAACTGGCAATAGAGGAAGTCGGCGTAGTAACAGATGCTGTGGTAGGAGGTGAGCAGGCAGGCATCGGTGTCGTCGGCCGCCATGGCCGCCCGGAGCGCATGCTGGCGGCGCTCCATCTCCGCATCGCTGAAAGTGCCCTTGGCCCGTTCGCCGTTCGGCCAGTTGACCAGGCGGGGCATGATCTCAGCCATCCGGTTCGAGAAAACTGTCATGTTCATTGCCCGGAACTCCCAAACATGCGGGTCCGCCTTGCGACCCCCGCGGTGATTGCCTCATACACAATGAACAGGTATTGGAACGCCCGATTGGTCCGACCGCGACACGGGCGAAAAATTCACGACATCGCTTGAAATCTTGATCCTTGCGCGCGGTTTTGCGCTGGTGCACGGTTCGGCGGTTTCATCGGGGCGGCACGGGAGGGGTCCATGGAGCGCCAGGAATTAAAGAACACCGAAGCCCTGCAGGCGCGTTTGCGCGCGCAAGACATCGACTTGGCCCTGATCACGGACGAGGATTCGATCGCCTATTTCGCCGGGGCCTGGGGCTATCTCGGTATGGAGTTCGGACGGCCCACCCTGATGCTGGTGCCGGCAGACGGCCCCTGCATCTTGATCACACCGCTCATGGAAACCGCCATGGTTGCGGAGATGACCTGGGTCGACGACGTGCGTTCCTGGGAAGACGGCGGCGACAAGGAATGGGATCGCGTGCTGGCGGCGGCGCTCGGCCCGGACCGGGCCATGCAGCTCGGCCTGGAGCGGTTCAAGGTTCACGCCCGGATCTCCGCCTTCCTGTCTGAGGCCTATCCGGGCGCGGTGCAGGTCGACCTGTCGCCGACAATCGGCGAGATACGCATGATCAAATCGGCGGACGAAATCGAGATCATGCGCCAGGCCGGCCAGGTGGCGATTGCCATGGTCGAGGCCGGCAAGGCGGCGCTCGGCGAAGGCGTGCCGGAATACGAGGTGGCGCTCGCCATCAACGCGGCCGGCACGCGCAAGGCGGCGGGCTATCTGGACGGCGACGGGCCCGGCCGCTTCGTGTCTCCGACGATCCACAATCTGCAAGTTCTGCAGTCAGGCCACGACACGTCGATGGTGCACCGGCGCTCATCGGTGCGCCAACTCCGGCGCGGCGACCCAGTCTATATGTGCTTCTGCGGCATGATCGATTTCAAGAACTACAAGCTCGGGTTCGACCGGGAGTTCTTCATCGGCAGCGTGACCGACGAGCAGGCCGGGACGTACGAGACGACGATTGCCGCCCAGGCCGCGGCGCTGCAGGCGATCCGGCCCGGTGTCACCGCCGAAGACGTGCATTTTGCCGCCAATGAAGTCTATCGCGAGGCGGGCTTCGCTCAGGGCTACCGCACCGGCCGGGCGCTCGGCTATTCCAACCTTGAAAAGCCGGAACTCAAGACCGGCGACAAGACCGTGCTTGAGGAAGGAATGACCTTCGCGGTCGACGGCGGCATCACGGTGGCGGGCGAATACGGCACGCGGGTCGGCGATTCGATCGTCGTCACGAAGGACGGCTATGAATTCTTCACGCCCTATCCGAAAGACCTGTGCGTGATCTGACGGGAGTGGCAACCATGGCCAGGCTGAAACTCGCGCTTTATCAGAACGACGGCGCCGCGGGCGACAAGGACGCACAGTTGCGCGCCTTGGTCCGGGCGGCGGAACGCGCGGCCGGCGCCGGCGCGGATCTCGTGATCACGCCTGAGCTGTTCATGGCCGGCTACAATATCGGCGATCGCGCACATGACCTGGCCGAGCCGTGCGGCGGGCCGTTTCTCAAAGCCGTCTCGGGCATCGCCCGGGACCGGGCGACCGCGATCCTGTGCGGCTATGCGGAGCGTGACGGCGACCGGCTCTACAACTCCGCCGCCCTGATCGACAAGCAAGGCCGGCTGCAGCTCAATTACCGCAAGCTGCATGCCTCCGGCGCCTATGAGAAGGCGACCTACGCGCTGGGTGACGAGATCATGACCTTCGCCATCAAGGGGGTCACCGTCGCGCCGCTGATCTGTTACGACATCGAATATCCGGAGGCGGCGCGCGCGGCCGTTGTGAAGGGCGCGGATGTGCTCTGCGTGCCGACCGCGCTGCGCGCGCAATATGCCCATCTGGCCGACAGCATGATCCCGACCCGGGCCTTCGAAAACGGCTGTTTCGTCGCCTATGTCAACCATGCGGGCTCCGAGGGCGACTTTGCCTATTGCGGATTGAGCCGGCTCGTGGGGCCCGACGGGTCGATCGTTTCCGCCGAAGGTGCAGGCGAAGAGCTGGTAATCGCCGACGCCGACACCGACCGGATACGTGCCGCGCGCGCCGAACTGCCTTATCTTGAGGACCTGCGGCCGGAGCTCTTTTCGCCGCCGGGCCGTTAAGCACCCCGTCCGGTAAATCGCTTCAAGCGTTGGATTTGAGGCGCGCTAATCTATAAGCTTGACGCCATGAGCGACCGGCAGAAACAAGACACCGGCTTTCAGGACCCGCACGAGCTGATCGATGCCCGCGACAACCGTCTCGAGGAGGCGATCGGCCGGCAGGTGCGCGCCTACCGCAAGAAAATGGAGATCACCGTGGTCGACCTCGCCAACCAGGCGGGGCTGTCCGCGGGCATGCTGTCCAAGATCGAGAACGGCCTGACGTCACCGTCGCTGGCGACGTTGCGCGCCCTGGCCGATGCGCTCCAGATCCCGGTGACCGCCCTGTTCAGCTCCTACGACGAAGTGTCCGACGCTCTGCATGTGAAGGCCGGCGAAGGGTTGAAGATCGAGCGCCGCGGCACCCGCGCTGGACATCAGTATCAGCTGCTCGGCCACTCGACCCATCCGGCGCTCGCGGTTGAGCCCTATCTGATAACGATCACCGAGGAATCGGACGTGTTCCCCCGCTTCCAGCATTCGGGGCTGGAGTTTCTCTATATCCTCGAAGGCGCGGTGAAATACCGCCATGGTGATTCGGTCTATGAGCTGGAAGCCGGTGATTCGCTGTTTTTCGATGCCGACAAGCCGCACGGGCCTGAGCACCTCGTGCGCCTGCCGCTGAGATTCCTGTCGGTCATCAGCTGGACCCGGAACTGAACCGCCCCTGCGCACCGCCGCATCGGCCCAAGCGCTCCGATCGGCGCAAGGCCTTCCCGCTAAGCCTTTGAAATCAGATGTTTCTCCTTATGCGTGCAATGGCGCTTTCATTTGCACACATAGCGCATGGTCACCGCCACATTATTTGTATTTAAACTTGATCCATAGCATTTTTCAGTAGTTCTCAGAGATCTTCACTTAGCGCCAATTGATACTATTGCGTCTCAAAGGCTGCCAAATACACAAAATTTACCGCCGATTAAGCGTTATTGTCTTGAATGGCCGGGTTGAGGCAACAACGGGAGCAGCCCATGTCGGCCAGCACGTGTACACGGTTCGCGGTCACCTTCGCCGTCGCCGGAACCCTGACTTTCACGACCGCGGACGCGGCCGGAGAACATGTCGGCCTCGCCACGGAGTTCGCGAAAACGACCATAACCCAATGGATCGCAAGTCCCGAACTCATCGCGGCGATCAAGGCGCAGAACATCCGGCACGCGGTGCTCAACCAGAGCCAGATCGACAGTCTGGACAGGCAGTGGCGCACCGAGGTCGGTGCGGACTCAAGACCGCTGATCGACGATATGCTGAACCGCCCGGTGTCGAAGTATCTCGCCCGCATGAAGAAGAACTTCTACGGCACGGTCATGGAGATCTTCGTCATGGACAACCGCGGGCGGAACGTCGCACAAAGCGAAGTGACGTCGGACTACTGGCAGGGCGATGAGGCCAAGTGGAAGAACACCTACCCCGCCGGCCCGGACGCGCTCTTTGTTGACGAAGTCGAGATGGACGAGTCGACCCAGACCTTCCAGGCCCAGGTCAGCATGTCGATCAGGGATCCGTCGACCAACGCGGTGATCGGGGCGATCACGGTCGGGTTGAACGTCGACGCACTGTAACGACCACGCCGCCTGCGCGGCGTGGAAAGGATGTCAGAGGAAAGGGAAGGACCACTGTGAAGGACGCTTTTTGGGATTTCGAACCCGCCGAGGAGAAGCCCACCGCAAAGCCGGTCGGCCGAAAGCTGTCCGGATCCCTCCTCAGCAAGGTGTCCATCGCCGTTCTGGCCACGGCGGCGCTGTCCTTCGCGATCGTCCTGATCCTCACCCT
>JBPCWF010000467.1:0-6598 GCA_051009775.1 Hyphomicrobiales bacterium
AGGCCGGCGAGCAGGTGATGAAGGGACAGATCCACCGTGGCGACGGCGAGTCGATTCAGGCGGTCATCTGGTACAGCGATCTGCGCGGCTCGACCGTTATGGCCGACACCCTGCCGCGCCAGGACTATATCTCGGCCCTCAACGCCTATTTCGATGCCGCCGGTGGCGCGGTGGTCGACGGCGGCGGCGAGATCCTGAGCTTCATCGGTGACGGTCTGCTCGCGATCTTCCCGATCAAGCCCGGCACCAAGGGCTACAGCAAGGCATCCCATGCCGCGCTGAACGCGGCCCGCGACGCCTACCGCCGGATCGAACTGGCTAATACGGAACGGCGCGGCAACGGGGCGGCCCCGCTTCATTTCGGCATCGCCCTGCATAAGGGCGAGGTCATGTTCGGCAATGTCGGGGTTCCCGAGCGGCTGACCTTCTCCGTGTTCGGAGCGGCGGTCAACGAAGTGGTGCGGCTTGAAAAACTGACAACCAGCCTCAAGGAGCCGATCCTGGTCAGCGATATGATCGCCAACACCGTGGATGCCGGCTGGCGGCCGCTCGGCGAGCATGCCTTGCGCGGCGTCGAACGCGACGTCCCGATATTCGCGCCCGAAAAGAATGGGGCGGCTCCGAATTGACGCCGGAACCGCCCTTACTCACTCGTACTCACTCACTAAACTGGTTGCCCCTCAGGCCACCCGATCGAGCAAAGGCTTCAAGGTCGGGTGGATATTGGGCGATTCGGTCTTGATGAATTCGATCAGAGCCTTCTCGTTCTCGTGGAACCGGCCGTCGCGGCCGATGCGGTTGGCCAGCCAGTCGGCCTCCACGCCCGAGATCTTCTCCGAATGTTCAATCATGTTCTCGCGGCCGAACAGTCGGGCATAGCGCTCGACATCTTCGTCCTGCCTGTAGGCATGCCAGATGCCCTTGAGGCCGCCTGACAGCATCTTGCTCATGAAGCCGCCGATGCCGTCCTGCTCCTCGAGCCAGTCCTCACGCTTCATTGCCTCCTGCCGGGTCGGCACGACATAGTCCGATGCCGCCATCAGGAAGTTGGCAACCGCCTTGACGAACAGGTCCGACCAGGAGGGATGATTCTCGGCCTCGACCGTGGCGTCGTTGAGATCGAACAGGATCTCGGCTTCCGCGCGGGTGATCGCAATGTTGCCGTCTCCGCCGAACGCGTAGAGGACACGGCGCAACAGCTCGACTTCCGCCTCGCCGATGACGCCGGGTTTCAGCTCGCGGCCCTTGCCGACCGGGCCTTCGCCCTCGATCACGCCGCGTTTGACCTGCTCCAGCACGTGGGCGACCATGTGCTCAGGGCTCGACTTGGCCGTCTCGATCACCTTGACCAGAAGCTCCAGCTCGGTCTCGGTATCGACCCTGCCGTCCTGGCCGACACGTTCGATCAGCCATTTTGCATTCGACTCGGAGACATAGCCCTCGGGCTCGGCCTGATGGACCGTGAAATCGGTCAGCCCTTCAATGAAGAACTCGCCCCATTTCGGATCCTGTTCCGGGCAGTTTTCGTTAAGCCTGAACAGAAGTTCGGCCTCCGCTTCGCTCACGATCCCGTCGCCGAAGACCTCACGCCTGAGCGTGAGAACATCGTCCGCACTGATCGATTGCTTGTTGGCGATTTCCTGTACCGGATCAGGCCAGATGGCGTCCGTCATCGCTGCACCCCTTGGTTACGCAAATACTCAACTCACTGATCAGCACCCTACGCGTCAGATGTTGATTTTTGCCTAACAAAGCCTGAAGAGAAGGCATGAAGTTTTACACGAGCGAGTTGCAATGACAGACCCCCTGATAAACATCGAGCAAAACGACGGCGTCGTAACCCTGCGCCTGACGCGCAAACCGGCCAATGCGCTGGACATCGGCTTTCTCGAGGACATCGATGCCGCCCTTGCCGGTCTCGACGCGGAGGCGGGCTGGCGCGTTCTGGTCGTGACCGGCACGGATGGCGTCTTCTCCGCCGGCGTCGACCTCAAGAAGTTGCCGGCACTGGACGGCGCGGCGCAGGACCGCATCATCCACGCCCTCAACCGGCTCTATACGCGTCTCTACGGGCTTTCACGTCCGACGATTGCCGCGGTCAACGGCCATGCCATCGCCGGCGGCCTGGTCCTGGCGCTGGCCTGCGATTACCGGATCGCGGCCAGCCAGCCGGCCAGGTTCTGCCTCACCGAAGTCCAGGTCGGCGTGGCGTTCCCGGTCTCGGCACTGGAAATCGCACGCATGGAGCTTGCGCCTCATCTATGCCGGAACTTTCTCCTGTTCGGCGGCACGATCGATCCCGAGGCCGCACATTCCGGCGGCATAGTCGACGAGCTGGTTGCGCCCGCGGATGTCATGACCCGTGCCCGGGACAAGGCGGAGGAACTCAAGACGATCCCGCCCGGCGGCTATGCCGCGATCAAGGCGCAGCTCAGAGAACCCGCCCTTACCCGCATGCGCGCGGCGGTCGACAAAAATGAAGAGCCCCAGCTTGGCGGATGGGTCACCGATGAGGCACGCGAAGCGGCGCTCAAGGTACTGGCGGGCGGCTAAAGGTGTTCGTTTAGGAAATGCAGCGTGCGTTTCCATGACAGGGCCGCGGCGTCCTCGTCATAGGGCGCGACGGTCTCGTTGAAGAATGCATGCTCCGCGTTATAGCGGTGGATCTCATGGGTCACCGAGGTCCGGTCCAACGCCGCCTCGAGCGCGTCCACCGCCTCCGGCGTGCACCAGTCGTCGCGGGTCGCGAAATGGCCCTGAAACGGCACCTTCATATCCGCCGGGTCGGCCTGATCGGCCGGCGGGATGCCGTAATAGCAGACCGCCGCGTCGCACTGATCCAGCTTGGCGCCGGCAATGACGGTCAGCGCGCCGCCCATGCAGAAGCCCATGACCGCGACCCTGGGCAGATGGGCCTTGAGCAGGTTCACCGCACCGGCCACTTCGACAGTGGTCGCGCCGACCCAGTCGAGCCCGGTCATCATGTGATTGGCCTCGTCGGGATCCTGGGTCACCCGGCCTTCATAGAGATCGGGCGCGAGCGCCATGTAGCCCGCCTCGGCGAAGCGGTCGGCAACATCACAAATCTGCGGGTTGAGCCCCCACCATTCCTGAATCACCACGATACCGGCGCGCATACCTTCCGACGGGGCAAGATAGCCTGCCGCCTGGCTGCCGTCGGGACAGTCAAAGGTTATGCGGTCTCCCATTTGCGTCTCCCTCCTCTATCCCTGCGATGCCGGACCGCTACAGCGGTATGTTATCGTGTTTCTTCCACGGGTTGGATTGCTTCTTCTTGCTCAGCATATGAAGCGCCCGGCCGATCCGCCAGCGCGTGTTGTGCGGCAGGATCACTTCATCGATATAACCGCGCTCGGCGGCGATGAACGGGTTGGCGAAGCGGCTCTCATATTCGGCGATGCGCCCGGCGATCTTGTCCTTGTCGCCGAGCTCGGAGCGGTAGAGGATCTCCGCGGCGCCCTTTGGCCCCATGACCGCGATCTCGGCCGCCGGCCAGGCATAATTGACATCGCCCCTGATGTGCTTGGACGACATGACGTCATAGGCACCGCCATAGGCCTTGCGCGTGATCACCGTGATCTTGGGCACGGTCGCCTCGGCGAAAGCGAACAGCAGCTTGGCGCCGTGCTTGATCAGCCCGCCATATTCCTGCGCGGTTCCCGGCAGGAAGCCAGGCACGTCGACGAAGGTTATGATCGGGATCGAGAAGCAGTCGCAGAACCGCACGAAACGGGCCGCCTTGCGGCTGGCGTCGCTGTCGAGCACGCCTGCCAGGACCATCGGCTGATTGGCGACGATGCCGACGGTGCGGCCTTCCATGCGCGCGAAGCCGACGACGATGTTCTTGGCGAAGGCTTCCTGGATCTCGAAGAAATCGCCCTCGTCGACCACCTTCTGGATCACTTCCTTCATGTCGTAGGGCTGGTTGGGATTGGTCGGTATGACGGTATCGAGCGAGTGCTCCACGCGATACGGATCGTCGAAACTTGGCAGCTCGGGCGCTTCTTCGGTATTGCTCGAGGGCAGGAAATCGACCAGCCTGCGCATCTGCAGGAGCGCCTCGACATCGTTCTCATAGGCCCTGTCGGCGATCGACGATTTGGTGGTGTGGACCGAGGCGCCGCCGAGTTCCTCCGCGGTCACCGTCTCGTTGGTGACGGTCTTGACCACATCCGGGCCGGTCACGAACATGTAGGACGTGCCCTTGACCATGAATATAAAGTCGGTCATGGCTGGCGAATAGACGTCGCCGCCGGCGCAAGGCCCCATGATGACCGAGATCTGCGGGATCACGCCGGAGGCCAGCACATTGCGCAGGAACACCTCGCCATAGCCGCCGAGCGCCGCGACGCCTTCCTGAATCCGTGCGCCGCCGGCGTCGAACAGGCCGATGATCGGCGCCCGGTTGGTCAGCGCCATGTCCTGCACCTTCATGATCTTCTTGGCGTGTGTTTCCGACAGCGAACCGCCGAACACGGTGAAGTCCTTGGCGAAGACATAGATCACGCGGCCGTTGACCGTGCCCCACCCGGTGACCACCCCGTCGCCCGGGATCTTGGTCTTCTCCATGTCGAAATCGGTGCAGCGGTGCTCGACGAACATATCGAACTCCTCGAACGATCCCTCGTCGAGCAGCAGTTCGATCCGCTCGCGCGCGGTCAGCTTGCCGCGCTTGTGCTGGGCGCCGATGCGGCGCGTGCCGCCGCCGAGCCGGGCTTCCGCGCGCCGCTCCTCAAGTTGCTGGAGTATGTCTTCCACCGAGCCCCTCCCCTTCGGACTTTTGCCGTATGTTCAAATTTTCTACTAGCGTAACCAAAAAAAGGAAACTGGTCGAACGGCTTAAGACTGCGTTTTCGGATATGCCCGCAAGCCGTGCAGACACCGGCCGGCGGACCGGAGCCGTCACCCTTTGAGCAGGTGCAGGAACTGCGCCGCGGCCTCGAACTCGCGCCGACGCCCGGCGCGCACCCTCTCGGCTTCCTCGTCCCGGCCCCAGAGCTCGATCTGCCAGTCCTCATCCACATTGGCGGCGTCCCAGGCCTGCCCGGCCGGCATATGCTCCTCCATGAGGGCCATCGCAAGCACCGCCGATCCGGTCAGCGCGGTCACGCCCTGGAGCGCCGTCATTGAGAACCTGTCGCGCCCGTCCGCCCAGGTCCTGATCGCCGTGAGCACGGCCTCGGGCTGGCTTTGGTGGACAATGCCCCGGGTCACGACAAACCCGGCGCCGAGCTCGCGCGCGGCCCAGGTCAGGAGCGGATCCCACAGCGCTTCCTGGCGCGCCACCAGGCCATCGGGCGTCTCGGCCCGGTAGCACAGGAGATCGCTGCCCGCAAAGGACACGAATTCATCGACAATGGCTGCGAATTTGTCGCCCGCGTGGTCGATTGCGGTATTGGCGAGCTTCAGAAGCGGCATCGATCCAGGCACCACATACTCGTCCTGCGCCAGCCATTCCCCCCCAATGGCGTCGGCCAGACCCGGTGTCGGAACCGCAAATGCCCGCTTGAGCGGCGTTTTGACGGTCCGGCCGTCAAGCAGCACCGTGTGACCGCCTTCGGCCTCCGCAACCGTGACGGTCTTGTAGAAGCGCTTCACGCGGTTCTGCGTCCAGCCGGCCTTCTGCGCGATCCGGTCTTCTTTTGTCATGGCGCCATCACCGCCGCGCCTTCGGGCGGCGGGTCCTGCCACAACGCTTCAAGCGCCTCGTCCAGTGCGTTGAAATGATCGACAATATGGCGGGCGCCGGCTTCGGCCAGATGGTCGGGGGGATGATAGCCCCAGGAGACACCGACGCCGCGGATCCCGGCATTGACCGCCATCTCCATGTCGAACACCGTGTCGCCGATCATGACGGCTAAGTCCTGCGGCGCGCCGGTCTCTCCGAGCGCGTTCCGGATCATCCCCGGATGCGGCTTGGAGGGCGCGTCGTCGGCGGTCTGGATGGTGACGAAACAGGCGCCCAGATCGCGCTCTTCGAGCAGGCGCCGCACGCCGCGCTGCGACTTGCCGGTGGCGATACCGAGCAGCACGTCGTCACGGGCCGCCAGACGGCGGACCGCGTCCTCCGCACCGTCGAACATGGTCTCCGTGTCCTTGTTCTGCGCGATGAAGGCGTCGCGGTAGGCCAGCTTGACCGCCTCGATCCGGTCGGCCTCAAGACCCGGGTGCAGGCGGTCGATCGCCTCGAACATGGACAGGCCGATGATCGACCGTGTGGCCGCCTCGTCCGGCGGCATCAGACCGGTGGCCCGGAACGCCTCGTCCATGGCGGCGACAATAATGTGCTGGCTGTCGACCAGGGTTCCGTCGCAATCGAAGATGATCAGTTTCATGGATACCGCCTACATCACGGGTCCGGCCTCGAACAGGGCGTGCGATGCGCTGTCCTGTTCGTCAAAGCCGAGAAACGCCCAGGTGCGTTTCATATGCTCCGGCAGCGGGGCTGTCACGTCCAGTTCGCCGCCGCCGGGACGGTCGAGCCTGAGCTCGCGGGCGTGAAGATGGAGCCGCATCTCGATACCGTCGCCGGGATCGGCCTGCGCGCCGCCATACTTGGCATCGCCGACAATCGGAT
>JBPCWF010000468.1:0-4150 GCA_051009775.1 Hyphomicrobiales bacterium
GCTCCAGGAGATGCTGGGCCACAAGGTCCATCTGTTCCTGTTCGTCAAAGTGCGTGAAAAATGGGGCCAGGACCCGGAGCGTTTCGAAAACATGGGGCTCAATTTCCCTAAATCGTAAGGCTTTGGGCCCGCGCGGTGCTGCGCGCCGCTTGGCCGGGATGACGGATTGCAAAGCCTGCTGTCAGCCGTCCGGCTCGGTGCCCGGCGCCGGCGTATGTTTGAACGCACCGAGCCGTTCCAGCGCATCGCGGCCGCCGAACGCCGCGATGCGGTCGGCCTGGGCGGCGAAGGCGCGGGCATTGACGTCCTCCGGGTCGAGCATCGCGCGCAGCCGGCGCTCGCCCTCCGCAAGGATGTCTGCGGCATCGGGCCGGGCGGCGAGATCGGCCAGTTCATGCGGATCGGCGGAAAGGTCGAACAGCTGCGGCGGCGCGCCGACATAGTGGACATATTTCCACTTTGCCCACCGGATCATGAAGAAGCCGGTCGTGCTGCCGCCGTCGTGAAATTCCGAAAGCACCGAACGCGCTTCACCGGCCGTCATGAGCGAAACCCCGTGTTCCGGATCGCCCGGTGTGGCGCCGACCCCGGCGGCCTCCACTATGGTCGGGTAGAGGTCGATCAGCGAGACCGGATCGTCGCGGACGTTACCGGCGGCAACGCCGGGGCCTGCGAGAATGAGCGGCACCCCGGCCGATTCCTCATGCATGGTCTGTTTGGTCCAGAGCCCGTGATTTCCGAGCAGCTCGCCGTGATCCGACGTGTAGACCACCAGGGTGTCACCGGCCAGTCCGGAGTGCTCCAGCGCATCCAGCACCTGACCGACATTATGGTCGAGGAACGAGACAAGCCCGTAATAGGCGGCCCGCGCGATGCGCGCCTTGTCCTCAGAGAAGAAATCGCCGTAGCAGTAGAACGCGCGCAGGGCATCCAGCACCGGATGACGGCCGGCGCCGTCCGGGTCGCGCGGCGGGTCGACCGCATCGGCCGGGTAGAGTGCGAAGAACTCTTCCGGCGCGGTCAGCGGGTAATGCGGCGCGACGAAGGAGACGAACAGGGTCCATGGCTCCGCCTGACCGGCCGCCTCCTGCCTGAGCCAGGTGCAGGCCCGCGCGCAGATCCGGCGATCATATTCGGTATAGGCGCTGTCGCCGACACCGGTGTCGCGCGCCAGTTCAGCCGCCTGCTCGGTATAGTCGGGCAGGGGGTCGCGCAGCAGACCCGGCATCCAGCCGATGCCGCCGACCACATGCATGGGCAGAAGCTCGGGCGCGAAGCCGTTGTCGTCGTCCGAACTGCGGAAGTGCAGCTTGCCGACCGAAACGCATGTGCGGCCGTTCGCGATCAGCCTGTGGCCCCAGCTCGGAACGCGCCCGTCATAGGGATGGGCGCTGTCCCAATAGCCGGTTTCGTGCGGGTAGCGGCCGGTTGCGATCGCCGCCCGCGTCGGTACGCACATGGGCGAGGGCGTATAGGCATTGGTGAACCGCACGCCGCGCTCGGCCAGCGCATCGATATGCGGTGTCCTGACCAGGGGATGGCCATAGCATCCAAGCGCCTCGAAGGCGTGTTCGTCCGACATGATGACGAGAACGTTGCTGCCGTTCATGGCGGGATCTCCAGGGCGGTGCGCACAGGTCGTGGGTGAAGTGTCGCGCGGATCGCCGGATTGGAAAAGGCGCTATTCACCAATGCCGTCTGCTATGGTCGCGGCGGCAGGCGGGCAGCGGTGATGCGATGCAGTGGTCCGAGGACGGCGTGATCGTGAGCGTTCGGGCGTATGGCGAGAGCAATGCGCTGGCCGAACTGTTCACCCGTGCCCATGGCCGCCATCTGGGGCTGGTGCGCGGCGGTCGTTCGCGCCGGATGCGCCCGGTGCTGCAGCCCGGTAATACGGTGCGCGCAAGCTGGCGCGCGCGGCTCTCGGAACATCTGGGCACGTTCGCCATCGAACCGGTCAAGCTCAGAGTTGCCGCCATCATCGACGACCCTTTGCGCCTCGCCGGCCTGACCACCCTGACCGCTCTGGTCCAGCTGGTTGCCGAGCGCGAGGCGCACGAGCGGCTCTACGATGCGCTGCTTCTGGTTCTCGACGCACTGGAGACCGGAGACCACTGGCCGGCGCTGCTGGTGCGCTGGGAGCTGGGCCTCCTGGAAGAGCTCGGCTTCGGGCTCGACCTGACGCAATGCGCGGCGACCGGCAGCCAGGACGACCTGATCTATGTGTCGCCAAAGTCCGGCCGCGCAGTGAGCGCTGCCGCCGGCGAGCCCTATCAGGACAGGCTCCTGAACCTGCCCATGTTTCTGCGCGGCATCGCCGGCGCCGAACCAAGCCTGGATGACATTCTGGCCGGCTTCGCGCTGACCGGACATTTTCTCAACCGGCATATCTTCGAGCCGCGCGGCCTCCAGCCGCCCGATGCGCGCGAACGTGTCGTCGCGCGGCTCAAGCGCTCGGGGTGAGCGCTCACCTCACCATATTTCGCCTTGAACCGTAATTTTAACGCAATACATGCATATCAGCTAAGATACGGGCGCTTGGTGCACGCACCCACACTCGCAAGGAGCATCTGATGACCCCCATAGCAATGACGGCCGCAGCCGCGGTGATCGCCGCAGCAACGGGCGCCGGACCGGTTGACCAGGACCGGATTACGGCACCGGGCGTCGACACGGGAGACGCCAGGATCATTCGCGTCAAGACCGGCTACTTCCGGCGCGATCTCGGCAACGATCCCCGCTACAACAACTACGTCCACGACGACAAGCGTAACAGCGAGAAGAACAAAGGCTTCAGAAGCGGCGGTCCTCGGACCTATCCGGAATCCGGAATTTTCATCTATTACGACGGCGGCCATCACTATATCGGCTGGCGCGGACTGCGCCTGAAACACGCAGATCCCGATCTGTTGGAGAAGTAAGCCAGCCCAAGTCAGTGAGTGTGTTCGCGTAAGCGCGAAGCCGCGTCCTGCAGTGAGTGATTGAGTGTGCGCCCCGGCTCCGGCCGGGGCGCATTTTTGTGCGCATCCGTACCCGATCCGGTGTTCCCGTGCTGTTCGGCATGGTATACCGCGAATCGCCAAGCACTTCCTGCGACAGAGCGGTTTCTGAACACATGACAACCCAAGCTCCGCCTCCGGCGCCCGACGGCTTTGAGTCGATCAATCTGCGCGATGCCCTGGAAGAGCGCTACCTCGCCTATGCGCTCTCGACCATCATGCACCGGGCGCTGCCCGATGTGCGCGACGGCCTCAAGCCGGTGCACCGGCGTCTGCTCTATGCCATGCGGCTGCTCAAGCTCGACCCCGCCGCCGGGTTCAAGAAATGCGCCCGCGTGGTCGGCGATGTCATCGGTAAGTATCACCCCCATGGCGATCAGGCGGTCTATGACGCGCTGGTGCGCCTGGCGCAGGATTTCGCCGTGCGCTATCCGCTGGTCGAGGGCCAGGGCAATTTCGGCAATATCGACGGCGATAACGCCGCCGCCATGCGCTACACCGAAGCGCGCCTGACCGAGGTTGCCAGGGCGTTGCTCGAAGGCATTGACGAGAACACCGTCGACTTTCGCGAGACTTATGACGGCGAAGACGAAGAGCCCGTGGTGTTGCCGGGAGCGTTTCCCAATCTTCTGGCGAACGGCGCTTCTGGCATCGCGGTCGGCATGGCTACGTCGATCCCGCCGCACAATGCCCATGAGCTGTGCGATGCGGCATTGCACCTGATAAAATATCCCAACGCGACCATCGCCAAGCTTGTCGAACTGGTCCCGGGCCCCGACTTGCCCACCGGCGGCACCATTGTCGACGACCGCGCCTCGATCGTCGAAGCCTACAAGACAGGCAAGGGCGGCTTCCGCGTGCGTGCGCGCTGGGAGAAAGAGGATCTCGGCCGCGGCACCTGGCAGATCGTCGTCACCGAAATTCCCTACCAGGTCCAGAAGGGCCGGCTGGTTGAGAAGATCGCTGAGCTCCTGCAGGCCAGGAAGCTGCCCATGCTGGGGGATGTACGCGACGAGTCGGCGGAAGACATCCGCCTGGTACTTGAACCCAAGTCGCGCAGCGTCGATCCGGTGCTGCTGATGGAGTCGCTCTTCAAGGTGACCGAGCTGGAATCGCGTATCTCGCTCAACATGAACGTTCTGTCGCACGGC
>JBPCWF010000469.1:0-9982 GCA_051009775.1 Hyphomicrobiales bacterium
GCATCTCAAGGACTGGACCGCCCTGGACGACGCGGAACGGCGTGACGCCTGGCGCCACTGCCGGTCCATCGCGCGGGAGCTGCAATCTGAACTGTCCGCGTTTCTCGAAATCGCCGAGAGTTCTGAAGCGTCCGAAGGCGGGGCGCTGGCCGGTCTGCCTTATGCCGCCAAGGACATGTTCCTGGCGCCCGGCCGCAAACCGACATGGGGTCTGGCGGCACCGGTCGGGGGCCTGCCGGACGGGCCGAAGGCCGAGGTCCTCGACCGTCTCGACCGGGCCGGTGCGCGCCGGGTCGGCTATGCCCGGATGACCGCACTTGCCTATGAGCCAAGCGGCATCAACCCGCTGCAGGGCGCGCCGCGCAATCCGTGGAACGCCGCGTTCGTGACGGGCGCATCGTCGTCCGGCTCGGCGGTTGCGGTCGCCAGCGGTGCCGCATTCGTTGCGCTCGGATCGGATACTGGCGGGTCGCTCCGGATTCCGGCGCAAGGCTGCGGCCTGACCGCCTGGAAGCCCACCCTCGGGCTGGTGCCTGATGGCGGTGCAATGCCGCTCGCGCCCAGCCTCGACACCATCGGCCTCCTGGCCCGCAGCGCGCGCGACCTCAAGATGGCTGCACCGATAATTGCCGATGGCCTGAAAGACAGGGGCGAGGGCGGCCGGCCGCGCAAAATTGCCGTCATCGGCGATGCCATGGACCGAAGCGAGCCGTCCGTGCGGGAGGCCTGCGAAGCGGCGCTGGCCGTATTCGCGGGAATGGGTGTCACCCTCGAAACGCGGGACGGCCTGGAGCTGATCGATGCGGCGGGCGAAGAGGCGATGACCGTAATGCAGGCGGAAGCCGCGCGCTGCCACCAAACGCGGATCGACGATCCGGAATTCGACGGGCCGCTGGCGCGGCGTCTCGGCAAGGGCCGGGCGATCGATGCGGTGACGCTTGCCGCCAGTCTCGACCGGCGCGGATCTTTGACCGAGAGGTTTGTCAAAGAGCTTCTCGGCGACGCCGACATGATCGCCCTGCCGGTCATGCCGATGCGCACACCGGAGCTGCGGGAGACCGATCCGTCATCTTCGGATTTTCAGCCGCGGACGCTTTACGCCATGAGCGCCTATACGCGGTTTGCGAATTATCTCGGACTTCCCGCGCTCGCGGTGCCTGTTGCTCCAGATGACCGTGGATTGCCGGTCGCCCTTCAGCTGGTCGGTCCGAAGCGCTCCGATATGGCGCTCCTGGAGGCAGGCATTATGATGCAGGAGACCAGCGCTTGGCATGGATGTCTGCCGGCGTCCCTGGAGCCATTCAGCCAGATCTATGGAGATTTACTGACATGAGCGGGCCTGTTCGCAGCGAAGCGCTGAACCATCTCAGGGTTCTCGATCTGACCCGGGTGCGCGCCGGCCCGACCTGCTGCCGGGTGCTCGCCGACTTCGGCGCCGATGTCATCAAGATCGAGGCGCCCCCCGGGGTCGATCCGAATGAGGGGATCAGCGGTCCGCGCCACGGCTACGACATGCTCAACCTGCACCGCAACAAGCGGTCTTTGACCTTGAACCTGAAGAAGCCCGAAGGGCTGGCCGTGCTCAGAAAGCTGGTGGAAACGGCCGACGTGGTGGTCGAGAACTACCGGCCCGACGTCAAGACGCGGCTCGGCATCGATTACGAGGCGCTCAAGCAGATCAATCCGCGGATCATTCTGGCCTCGATCTCCGGCTTCGGCCAGGACGGGCCGTATAGCAGGCGTGCGGGCTTCGATCAGATCGCCCAGGGCATGGGCGGGCTGATGTGGGTCACGGGCAGGCCGGGCGAGGGGCCCATGCGCGCGGGCACGGCGGTTGCCGACTCGACCGCCGGCCTCTACGCGGCCACCGGCATCATGATCGCGCTTGCCGAACGCGAACGCTCCGGCGAGGGCCAATGGGTGCACACCTCATTGCTCCAGGCGCAGATCGCCCTGATGGATTTCCAGGCGGCGCGCTACCTGGTGGACGGCGACGTGCCGCCGCAGGCCGGCAACGACCATCCCTATGCGACGCCCATGGGCGTGGTCGAAACCAGGGATGGTTACATCAACCTGGGGGTCGGCGGCGACGGCCAGTGGCGCAGCCTGTGCACCGCCCTGGGGCTGTCGGAGCTGGCGCAGGATCCGGAGTTCGCGACGGGGGTGCAGCGCTACGAGAAGCGGCCTCTTGTGTGGGAGCTGCTACAGCCTGCGTTCAAGGAGAAGACGTCGGCGCACTGGCTGGAGGCGTTGGAAGAGGCCGGTGTGCCGGCCGGGCCGATCTACAAGATGGATGAGATGTTTGCCGATCCCCAGGTCCGCCATCTCGGCATCGCCCAGCCGGTCGAGCATCCTGCGCGGGGCGAGGTCCAGGTGGTGGGGCCCCCGGTCGTGCTGACCCGGACGCCCGCCGCCGTGGTGACGGCCGCGCCCGATCCGGGAGACCATACCGACGAGATCCTCGGCGAGATCGGGCTGAATGCGGAAGAGATCGCGGAGCTCAAGGCGGCAAACGCGGTCTGAAGTCCTGTGCCGACACACTGACCGGCGAACGGCCCGCGGCATCAAATGCGGCGGGCCGGTCTCAGGGGTGGTATGTTTTAAGGCCTGTCGGCGTCAATGCCGTCGCGGTGAGAGGTCCGCCTTAGGACGTTTCGCCCGCGACCACCGGCACAACCGGAACTTCGAACCAGTTCTCGCCGGCGGCGACAACGCAGCTGGCGCCCTTGGTGTTGGTCGCAACGAGCGTCCAGGAGCCCTTCTTGCTCACGAAC
This sequence comes from Hyphomicrobiales bacterium, assembly GCA_051009775.1. Taxonomy (GTDB): domain Bacteria; phylum Pseudomonadota; class Alphaproteobacteria; order Rhizobiales; family JAJFHB01; genus JBPCWF01. The sequence continues at coordinate 2,775 of JBPCWF010000469.1, forward strand.
AGCTCGACCATGGTCTTGTTGCCCTTGGCCAAGCCGCGGCCGACAACCTGTTCCTTGTATTTCTTGGCAAGCTGTTTCACGGCGCCGTCATGGGCCACACAGCGTTTCTGCGCGTTCGCGGGGACCGTCGAGAAGGTCATCGCGGCCACAGGCGCAAGAACCATCGCCATTTTCATCAGAGTTTTCATCGCCGTCGTCTCCTTTCTCGATTTGGCCCCTTGGTCCGCTGCTTATTCGCCGCTGCGTCTCATGGGGGCTGACGTCTTCGGTGATGATATGGAGATGGGGGCGAACTCGGCCTTTGTTAGTGATCCGCATCACATTCGTGTATTTTTGTTAACTTTTTGTGATCGGATCGGCCGAATCGGCGCTTCACGACGTCGCGAGCGAAAGGTTGGTGTCTATCGCCCCTGCGACATTTGTGTTTCAATGGTTACTCAAAAGCGCCCCTGCCGTGAAACCGCCATCGGTTCAGGTTCGGGTGAAGACCAAAAGACCGGGGATTTACCGTGCGCGTTTTACCAAATCGGAACAATTGACACGAGTATAGGCGCTCAGCCCCGATCATTGCGCGAGTGCGGAATGTCCAACAGGCGAAACCAGTCGCTGCGCGGCATCACAATTCTGCGCGATTTGTCGGACGACGATCGGGCGGAGCTGGAACGAAGTTGCCGTTGGGCGCGGTTCAATCCGGGTGAACTGGTGCTGAGCCATCTTGAGCGCTCCGATGACGTGTTCTTTCTGGTATCCGGGACCGCGCGTGCCCTGATCTATTCGGCGGCGGGCAAGGCGGTGATGTTCAGGGACATTCAGTCCGGCGGCATGTTCGGGCAGTTCGCGGCGATCGACGGCAAGCCGAGATCCGCGACGGTCGAAGCGCTGGTGCCCTGCCTGATCGCGATCATGCCCGCCACCGTCTTCTGGCACACGATCGAGAACCAGAGTCAGTTCACGCTCGCCGTTCTGCGTCAATTGATCAGTTACATCCGGGAGCTGACCGATCGTGTTTTCGAATTCAGCACGCTCGCGGTGAACAACAGAGTGCATGCCGAGCTGCTGCGGCTGGCGCGCGCCAATACGTGCGACGGCGTGTCGGCCGAGATCTCGCCATGTCCGAAGCACTCTGAAATCGCCAGCCGGATCAGCACCCACCGCGAAGCGGTCACCCGCGAGGTGAACCGCCTGGTGCAAATGGAGCTGGTCGAGCGGTACGGCAAGACGTTGCGGGTCACCGACCTGCCGCGGCTTGAACGCATGGTGCGCGAGGCGACCGGCGAATGACGGGGCGCCCGACCGGCCGCCTGCAACGGGCACGAGTGGCCGAGAATCCTCGTGATTTTCCCGAATACGCGCCTGTGCTGTGACAAATGCCACATCGCTTTCACGTCACAGTTGTTACGCTGTGAAAAAAATTTCTCAGTGGCCGCTGCACAGGGACATGGGCGATGGAAACGGTTTCCTCTATTGATCGCACGACACCGTGGACGGCCGGTTCTTCGATTTTCGAAGAGCTCGATCCGGAGAATTTGACCTTAATAGCTTCACTCGCGACCCGATCGCGTTTCGCGGCCGGCGAAATCCTGTTCTTTCAGGAAGACCCCGGCGACGCGCTGTACATGGTTGAGGAGGGCAGTGTCGAGATCAGCGTTATGGCGGCCAACGGGCGCAAGCTGTCCTTGAACGTCATGCGGCCGGGCGAAGTGTTCGGTGAAATCGCGGTGCTCGACGGAGGACCGCGGACCGCGACGGCGACGATCATGGAGCCGAGCAGCCTGTTGCGGGTGACGCGCAAAGACCTCCTCGGCTTGATGCGAAGCAACCCGAAGGTCGCGTCCAATCTGTTGTCGATGCTGTGTATGCGCCTGCGGTGGACCAGCCAGCTGGCGGAGGATCTGGGTCTGCTCGGCATCCAGGAACGCCTCGCGCGCCGGCTGATGATCCTTGACCGGAAGTTCTCAGACAGCCATGGCGAGCTGCATCTATGCCAGAACGAACTGGCGGACTTTCTTGGCGCCACCCGGGAATCGACCAACAAGGTGCTGCGCCACTGGCGTGAAGACGGCCTTGTGGATCTCTCCAGGGGCTCCGTGCGGATCCTGGATGCCGGCCGTCTTTTCAGTATCGCTTCGAACGCGGACTGAAGCCGGCGTCAGGCGTGACGCGCGGTGACCCGGTCCGAGGCGCGCGGGAACAGCAGGCGCGGTCGCGACACGGCCCTGGTCTCCCGCTCGATGCTGAAGCTCGGGAACCGGTCGTCCGGCCTTTTCAGGCTCACCAGGCGCCGGGTTTTCATGGCCCAGCGCACCGCGAGCTCGGTCGGGCAGCGCCTGCCGCCGACGATCAGGATATCCACCGTGGAAAGCTCGGCTTCGATCCGATCCAGGACCTCCGGAACCGTAGACATCAGGGTGATCCCGCGTTTGCCGAGCATCTCCGCCGCGGCGTCCGGCGCTGCAGCGAAATCTACGTCGCTGAAGACAACAGTCGCGCCGACCGACAGCATGGCGCAGATCTCCTCAAGCGCGACATCGATGGCCACGGACCGGTCCTGGAAACAGCGGTGGCCGACATCGAGCCCATAGACGGGCACCAGCGAGCAAACGAAGTTGGCCGCTTCACGATGATTGACGGTGACGCCCCGGGGCGCGTCGGCGGTGAAGATCACATGGCTGGCGCTGTCCGGCGCGATGTCGATGGCGTTGAGGAAACCCTCCTGGCTGGCGAGCACCTGGAAGCTGCCGCGCTCCTCATCGACCAGAACCAGCTTGTCCGTATGGGCCGGCCGCAGGTTGTCTGAAAGCTCGCGCGTGGTCAGAACGAATTTGGCATCGTAGGCGGCGATGAGATCTACCGCGTCGCCCGGCTCGAGCGCGGGGTCGACCGGCAGGTACGCCGCGCCCGTCTTCAATATGCCGAGCATGCCGACAATCAGGTCCGGGCCCTTGTCCTGATAGAGCGCGACGAAGTCGCCGGGCGCGACACCGCGGCCGATGAGGTAGTTCGCGACCGCGTTCGCCCGCATGTTCAGCTCGTTGTAGCTCAATGTGCCGCCGTCGAATTCCAGGGCCGGGTGTCGGGCCGCCGCGTCGGACTGCGCCTCGAACATCTCGTGAAGCAGGCTCGACAGGTCGCCGAAGGCGAAGAGCTCGATGCGCTCGGGGTTGGCCCGATCGATGATTTGCAGATACGGGGGCATGGCGTTTTCCTCGCTGATATCTTGGGTGTGACGACCGGCCGCCCGCGCGTTCGCTCGGGACGGCTCGACGAGATAGAGATTCTTGGTGGGCTGGTGCTCGGCGCTGCCGGCAACGTCGAGCAGGCAGATGGCGAGCAGGTGGTTGAACTCGAAATATTTGAGCGTCAGCAGTTCGTAGTTCTCGGCGTCGGCGACGTCGGGACCTGGAACCGGCGTCTCGCCCGGCGTGGCATCCAGATTGAACTCAAGGGATCCGAAATCGTGCGACAAACCTTCGCCCAGGGCCTTCGTATAGGCCTCCTTCAAGGTCCACAGGCGAAAGAAGTCGTAGTGCCGGTCGTCGCGCGGCTGCGCGTTCAAGCGGTTCTGTTCGTTGGCGCTCAGTAAGTCGATGGGCAGATGCTTCAACTTGGCTCTGTCGACTTTTTCGGCATCGATTCCGATTTGTCTGTCGGGCGCTATGGCGACCACCGAGAAACCGTCCGCATGGGTGATGCTGAAGCTGCAGTTCGCCTGCTCCGGGCACAGTTCCGGCTTGCCATGGGCGTTGATGGAAAAGCGCCAGTCGCCGCCGGCGAGCGCGTTGCGCATGCGATGGGAGAGGGCGAGCCGCAACAGCGTCCGGACCGCGATGTAGCGGGTGCGGCCGGCGTCCTTCTTGTAGCGGCCGGCCAGGTGGCGCTCCTCATCGCTCAGGACGCTCTGTGCCTCGAGCATCGGCGCCATGCTGGCGTCGGGCAGCACCCAAATGTCGATATCGGCCTCTTCCGCGGCCGCGCCGCTCGAGCACTCCGTGCTCAGCTTCTTGACCGAGATCGAGCCGTTATGAAGGTGGAGCCCCGGAAACGGAACGACGGTACGCGCCGTCGGAGGCGGCATCGCAGCGCGCGGTCGTGTGTCCCGCGCGCCCCGCATATTCGAATTCAACAAACACAAACTCATTGCACCTGCACCTGATCGAACTGTTCGTTACACCCCCGGAATTGTTCGCTGTAACTGAGTTGGTGTTCAAATTAACGTTTTGTTGTGATGTGAATCACAAATGACGTCACCCGAAGTGCTGCGAAGGCCAGATCAGGCCTGAAACATTGGAAATATGAATAAAATTTGAGTGTTTGTGATTTGAATCACTGAATTGACGCACCGTCCGGCCCATGTTCCGCATCAACGTAACCACACACGTGCTGGAACAAATCGATCAGCGGTTTGATGGAGAACAGAAAAATGACAGCAGGACCCAAAACCTATGGTTCAGAAATTTTCGAGCAAAACGAAGCAGAAGTCAGGAGCTACTGCCGCAGTTTTCCGACGGTTTTTGCCTCCGCGGTGGGCGCAACCCTCACAGACACGGACGGCCGTGACTACATCGACTTCCTCGCCGGCGCGGGGGTCCTGAACTACGGCCACAACAATCCCGCCATCAAATCCAAGGTGGTGGACTATCTGATGGCGGACGGGCTGGTGCATTCGCTCGATATGTACACCGCCGCCAAGCACGACTTCATGGAGACCCTCTATGAGGTCATCCTCAAACCCCGCGACCTCGACTACAAGGTGACCTTTCCGGGACCGACCGGCACCAATGCGGTCGAGACCGCCCTGAAGATCGCCCGCATGGCAACCGGACGCCAGGGCGTCGTCGCCTTCACAAACGCATTTCACGGCATGACCCAGGGGTCGCTTGCTCTGACCGGCAACCGGTCGAGCCGGGCGGCGGGCGGCATGATGCTCTCCGGCGTCACCCGCATGCCGTTCGACGGCTATATGGGAGACGATGTCGACACGGCCGATTATCTCGACCGCATGCTCGGCGATGCCAGCAGCGGCCTGGACATGCCGGCCGCGATTATCGTCGAGACGGTTCAGTCCGAGGGCGGCATCAATGTCGCGTCGTTCGGCTGGCTGAAGAAAATCGCCGAGGTCGCGCGCAAGCACGACGTCCTGTTCATCATCGACGATATCCAGACCGGCAACGGCCGCATGGGCACGTTCTTCAGTTTCGAGGAGGCCGGCGTCAAACCGGACATCGTGTGCCTGTCCAAGGCGATCGGCGGCATGGGCCTGCCGATGTCGATCGTGCTGTTCCGCCCGGAGCTCGACGTTCTCAAGCCGGGCCAGCACAACGGCACGTTCCGTGGCCATAACCTGGCGTTCGTCGCCGCCAAGGCCGCGCTCGACATGTGGCGCGACCCCGGCTTTGCGAAACGCGTGCAGGCGACCGCCGAAACGGTCCGCCGCCGGCTCGAACGGATCGTCGAACGGTTTCCGGCGCACGGCGCGCATGTCCGCGGCCGGGGCCTGATGCTCGGCATCTCATGGGACGACCCGACGATTGCGGGCCGGGTTTCGAAATCCGCGTTCAACAACAGGCTCATTATCGAGACCTGCGGCGCGGAGGGCCAGGTTCTGAAGCTTCTGCCGCCGCTGACCATCACGGATGAGGAACTTGCGCTGGGCCTGACCAGCCTCGAAGCCGCCATTGCGGAAATCGTCCATCTGCCGAACGTGTCCGACGCCGCCTGAAACACGGACGCTCGACCCTTACACATAAAATCTGGAGCTTGGGGAACATGTTGGTTTGCACCAATTTCGACAACGCCATCCGCTGGGAAGACGGCGAACGGCTCGAGCATCTGTTCGAGCAGACCTGTGACCGACTTGCGGCGAGCGGCCATGGCGATCATCCGGCGGTCGTCACGGGCGATGCCGCGATGACCTATGGCGAGCTCGACCGGCGCGCCAACCAGGTGGCGCGCTATCTCAGTGGCCAGGGGGTCGCTTCGGGTGACCGGATCGGACTGCTCCTAAGCAAGTCCGCCGACACCTATGTCGCGATCCTGGCGGTGCTCAAGATCGGCGCCTCCTACGTGCCGCTCGATGCCAGTTTCCCGCGCGACCGGATCGCCTATATTGCCGAGGATGCGCGGATCAAGGCCATCGTCACGCTTTCCGACCTCGCGAAACACGTCGAGGACATCGGACGGCCGGTGATCGCCCTGGACTCGGCCGAGGCTGAGATCGCCGGCGAGAGCGCTGAGCGGCTCAACCGGGCGGATCAGGACCGCTCAGAGGATCAGCTGTGCTACATCATCTACACGTCGGGCTCGACCGGAAACCCGAAGGGCGTTGCGATCGAGCACCCGAGCATCTGCAACTTCGTGCGCGTCGCCGCCGAAGTCTACGGCATCAGGCAGGACGACCGCGTCTATCAGGGCATGACCATCGCCTTCGACTTCTCGGTCGAGGAACTGTGGGTGCCACTGGTCGTCGGCGCGACGCTGGTTCCGGGCCGGCCGGACACCAACTTGCTGGGCGCGGACCTGGCCGATTTTCTGGCCGACCGGAAGGTCACCGCGCTGTGCTGCGTGCCGACGCTGCTGGCGACCATTGAACGCGACCTGCCGGATCTCCGGTTCATCCTGGTTTCGGGCGAAGCCTGCCCGCGCGATCTGGTCTCCAGATGGCATCGGCCGGGGCGGACATTCCTCAATGCCTACGGCCCGACCGAAGCGACCGTCACATGCACGCTCACCGAGCTGCATCCGGAAAAGCCTGTGACCATCGGCGGACCGCTGCCGACCTATTCGATCGTCGTGCTCGACGAGCACGAGGACAAGCTGGTCGAAGACGGTGCGATGGGAGAGATCGCCGTTGCCGGCATCGGACTTGCGAAGGGTTACGTCAATCGCGACGACCTGACGCAAAAGGCCTTCGTTCCCGATTTCCTCGACATCGTCAACAATCCGTCCAAAAGGATCTACCGGACCGGCGATCTGGGCCGGATCGACGATAATGGCGAGGTCGAGTTTCACGGCCGTATCGACACCCAGGTCAAGGTCCGCGGCTACCGGATCGAGCTGACCGAGATCGAGTCCGTGTTCATGGAAGCGCCGGAGGTGGCGGCCGCCGTGGTCGACACCTACGAGCCCGAGCCCGGCACGGTCGAGCTCGTCGCCTATTACACGCTCAAGGACGAAGCCGTGGCTCTGCCGAACGACGGACTGTCCAGGCT
>JBPCWF010000470.1:0-5621 GCA_051009775.1 Hyphomicrobiales bacterium
AGATAAGCCGCCTCCACAAGGCTCAGTTCGTGCAGAGACTTGCCGAAATAGCTGAGCGACGCCGAGGCGACGCCGTAGGATCCGAGCCCGAGATAGATCTCGTTGAGGTAGAGTTCGAGGATCTTGCGCTTGTCGAACGCCTGCTCGATCCGCTGCGCAAGCAAGGCTTCCTTGAGCTTGCGGTCGAATGTCCGTTCGCTGGTCAGGAGGAAGTTCTTGGCGACCTGCTGGGTGATGGTCGATGCGCCCTGAAGCTGGCGCTTGCCGCGCAGCAGGCCTTTGCCCATGTTGACGGCGGCGCGCCCGATGCCGCGCCAGTCGATGCCGGAGTGCTTGAAGAAGTTCTTGTCTTCGGCGGAGAGAAACGCGTGGATCACCCGGTCGGGGATGGCATCGACCGGAACGAACAGCCGGCGCTGGTTGGCGTATTCCGCAAGCAACTCACCATTGGCCGCATGCACCCGCGACATCACGGGCGGCTCGTATTTTGCCAATTGGCTGTATTCGGGAAGCGTCTTACTTGTCTCCCAGACGATGTAGGCGAATGCGCCGACACAGCCCAGAAAAACAACAAACCCCGTGGCGAACAGGTAGCCCAACAATCTCAGCATGTCTCAACTTCCCACGGTCGATTCGCATCACAGACCGGTCCAAAACGGCGCCGGACGATAACAATCCCTCGCGGCCAGCCCCAGACTGGCCCGTAAGTCCTGTTCCCTCTCCCGCTAAGCAGCCATCTCGCGCCCGCGCCGGCCCAACATCCCGGTGTTGTGAAGGTCTCGGCGGTGTTTGCTCACGGCGTCTCCGTCGTCGGCAAACCGGCTAGAATGCAAATGTGGCAATCGCTTGACCCTGTGCGTGCCTTATGCCGCCAGACCCTAGGCGAAGCACCATTGCGAGTACAGTGATTTCTGGCACGTTTTGCCGGTTCAACGGCCGGCGATGCGCTGGTCGCGGAAATAGGCATCGATGGCGCGCACCATGGCGTCGGCCACCTTTCTGCGCCACTTGGTCGAGAGCAGAAGCCGTTCATCCTGCTTGCTGGAGATATAGCCCAGTTCAAGCAGGATCGAAGGGATGTCGGGCGCCTTGAGAACGCGGAAACCCGCGAAACGGTGCGGTTTGCGTGTCACGCGCGTGACTTTGCCCAGTGAGGCGATGGTGCGCCGCGCCAGGGTGACGGACAGGTTGTTGGTCTCTCTCTGCGCCAAATCGATCAGGATGCCGGTGACCTCGTTGCTCTCGGTCGGGAGCGCGACCCCGGCGATGAGATCGGCCTTGTTCTCGCGCGCCGCGAGAGCCGCCGCTTCCTTGTCCGACGCGCGTTCCGAAAGGGTATAGACGGTTGCGCCGCGCACCCGGTTCCGGTTGCGCCGAATCGCATCGGCATGAACGGCCACGAACAGGTCGCCCTTGTTGCGCCGGGCGAACCTGACCCGGTCCTTCAGGCGCACGAACGTGTCGCCATTGCGCGTCATCAGGACCTTGTAGCGGCCGGTCGCGTTCAGCCGATCCCGCAATGCCTTGGAGAACCGGAACACGACATGCTTCTCCGCGGTGCCTTTGCGGCCGATCGCTCCCGGATCTACGCCGCCATGGCCGGGATCGATGATGATCACACGCTTGTGCCGGCGCGGCTTGGATTTGGGCTTGGGCTTCGCGGCGAGCGCGGTGCGCTGACCGGTTCCCGACCGGGCGCTGATCCGCGGCTTCGGTTTCGGCACGGGAAACTTGCGCAGCCGTTTGTTGACGGCGGTCTTCACAGGTTTCTTGGGCGGAGCTTTCTGCTTGTCGACCAGTTTGTGGATTTTGAAGAACGTGCTGCGGTCGGTGCGCACGAGATCGACGACCAGACGCGCGGGCTGATTGTTCTGACGCTTGAGAACAAAAGATTTCTGAATCAGCACCGGCTTGTTGGCGTCGAGAACGATGCGCGATTTCCCGGGCGCGAACAGACCGTAGCGATAGGCGCTGACGAGCCCGCGGCCCTCCGTCCCCAAACCGGCCGGAAACCGGAAGCTGATCTCGGGCATGTCGATTACGACACGAAACGGATCCGGCAGCACATATACGCTGAAGCCGACGGACTTGGAGAGATCGGCAACGAATCGCGTGCGCTCGGCGTCGCCGCCCAGCCGCGCCGCCGTCGCCACCGGCACGGACGCACCGGGTTTGGCCGCACGGGATTGCTCGGCCGCGGGCCACACCGCGAGCACGGCAAACAACAAAATCGAGGCCAAGCCCCAGGACCAGCCTCTCACCCCAAGTTTTCGGCGCATTCTCACCAGCTATTCACGCCCTATGATCTGTGCATTTGACGCAACGACGATGCGAACGGTTGACACATCATTCAAATAGCTTACGGGAAGTTAACCTTTGGTTTACAAATTCCCAACGCGTACGCCGATGTTCTGCATATTACCTGCAACTGCGGAGCGTAACCCCAGACCGCACTTGCCATATTGGCGGTCGCGGCGGATGAGACTGGGCTTGCATTGCGTAACGTCAATCCGTAATAAGGACGTGTGAGAGTTTTCAGCTCAGTCGGATTCATACAAGGTTTTGCAACCGGGCCGCGCATAACTCGCTCATATCATGACCGTTCCGCGAGCCGCCGGCCACTTCAGCAAGAACACGACGAGGTAGATCGTCGGCGTCTCTAGAGTCCCGGACCGAGGGGTCAAAACCCCGGTGCGCGGAACATATGATACCGAATGAGCTTGACCATGTGGTGGAACCGGCCAGCGGGTTTGTCTGAACTGCCTTCGAACCGTTTCCACGCTTATTGGGTCTGCAGGTCAGCAGGCCGCTGAAACGCCCGTACGGCGCCGAGCCGGCACGGGCACAACGACTGAGTGGCGCTTGCGGCAAAATGCGCACGCGCCGGTCTCGGGACAAATAATGAACCAGGTCGCCGTACCATACAGCCGAATCCGCGCTCGAGCGCTCGCCGCACCCGGCGCATGTCTGGAACATGCGCGGTTGGACGAAGCGAAATCGAAACGCCTCGGCGCCGGTACCCAAGAGCGATCTCAACCCCTTTTGAATTTGAGCGCAGCCGCAAGGCGAACGCAAAGCGGCGATCTGAGCCGCGATGAAGCGAGCCGGAACGCACGCTGCGCCGGAGATAATGAATCATGGGTAACAAGATGCTTATCGATGCCTCGCACCCGGAAGAGACCCGGGTGGTCGTGGCACGCAGCAACAACAGGATCGAAGAGCTAGACTACGAGTCGGCTGAAAGAAAACAGCTTCGCGGCAATATTTATCTCGCCAAGGTGACGCGCGTCGAGCCGTCCCTGCAGGCGGCATTCGTCGATTACGGCGGCAACCGCCACGGTTTCCTGGCGTTCAACGAAATCCACCCGGACTACTACCAGATACCCTATGCCGACCGGCAGGCCCTGATCGAGCAGGAGGCCGCCGACCGTGCGGAAGACGACGATGTCGACGACGTCGCGGACGCGCGGGCCGAGCGCAAAGACGACAATGACAATGACAATGGCGGTGCGGCCGAAGCGGACGAGAACGCCGCCTCCCCCGCCGAGGATGACGGCGCGGACGATGATCGCGGGCAAAGCGCTGCGGACGGCGGCGACGCCCCGGAGAGCCCGGAGGAAGAGGCCTCCGACGACGCGGATGACGAGCGGAACGGCCGTGAAGAGGTCGAGTCGGTCGGCACCGTGGACGCGCTGGAGGAAATCCCGCGGCGCAGCCGGGGCAAACGGCGGACCTACAAGATCCAGGAGGTCATCAAGCGGCGCCAGATCATCCTCGTTCAGGTGGTCAAGGAAGAACGCGGCAACAAGGGTGCCGCTCTGACAACCTATCTGTCGCTTGCCGGGCGCTATTGCGTGCTCATGCCGAACACCGCCCGTGGCGGCGGCATTTCGCGCAAGATCAGCGATGCCCAGGACCGCAAGCGGCTCAAGGACGTAGTCAGGGGCGCCGAGGTGCCGCAGGGCATGGGCCTGATCGTGCGCACCGCAGGCGCCAATCGCACCAAGGCCGAGATCAAGCGCGATTTCGACTATCTGCTGCGCCTGTGGGAGAACGTGCGCGATCTGACCCTGGAGTCCTCCGCACCCTGCCTGGTTTACGAGGAAGGCAGCCTGATCAAGCGCGCAATCCGCGACCTCTACACGAAAGACATCGACTCGATCGTGGTTGAGGGTGACGACGCCTACAAGGAAGCCAAGGACTTCATGCGCATGCTGATGCCGTCCCATGCGCGCAACATCAAGGCGTACAAGGATAAGCAGCCCTTGTTCATGCGCTACGGCATCGAAAGCCAGCTCGACGAGCTGTACAGCCCCTATGTCACGCTGTCGTCGGGCGGATATATCGTGATCAACCAGACGGAGGCGCTGGTTTCGATCGACGTCAACTCCGGCAAGGCGACGCGCGAGCACAATATCGAAGACACCGCGCTGCGGACAAATCAGGAAGCCTCCGACGAGGTGTCCCGCCAGATGCGTCTGCGCGACCTGGCGGGTCTGATCGTGATCGACTTCATCGACATGGAGGAGCGCCGCAACAACCGGTCTGTCGAGCGCCGCCTGAAGGACCGCCTGAAAAGCGACCGGGCGCGCATCCAGGTCGGGCGGATAAGTCCGTTCGGGCTGTTGGAAATGTCGCGCCAGCGCATGCGTTCCGGCGTGCTTGAATCGAGCACGATGCCATGTCCGAGCTGCGAGGGCCGCGGCTTTGTCCGCTCCGTCCAGTCGGCCTCGCTCCAGGTGATGCGCGGCGTCGAAGACTACCTGCAGCGCAATGCGGCAGAGGACCTGCTGATTCACGCCCCGCGCGACGTAGCGCTCTACATTCTCAACCAGAAGCGCGACCATCTGCTCACGATCGAGGCCTCCAACGGCGTTTCGATCTTCATCGAGTCGGATGACACGCTGCTGAGCTCGGAGTATTCGGTTGAACGAACGTCGGACCGCAGCTCCAGCGCCAGTGCCGGCGGCCAGGTGATCCAGGTCGACTCGCCGTTCGACGGCGGTACGGAAGGAGACGGCGAAGAGGACGGTTCGGGACGCCGCAAGAAGCGTCGCCGCAAACGCGGCCGGCGCGGATCACGCCAGTCCCGCCGGACGGACGAGCAGACCGGCGAGTTCGAGGATACAGATGCCGACGGCGACGCGGAGGACACCGAAGAGCCGGTGGCGGCCGACGCCGGAGACGACGAACGGCCCGAGGAACGCAGATCCAGGCGCGGTGGACGCGGCCGCCGCCGGCGCAGGAGCGAGCCGGAGACGGTGGAGGCGAGCGAGGCAACCGGGGCAACCGGGGCGAAGAGTGATGACGACGCCGCTGAGGACAAGCCCAAGCCCAGACCGAGAAGGCGCAGACGGGCTGCGGCCGAAACCGTGACGGACGAGGCCGTGTCGGATGACACCGTGGCGGAAGTGGCCGCAGCCGATGAAGACGCCGCCCCGGCGGAGGACGCCAAGCAAGACAAACCCAGGCGCCGCCCGCGCTCGAGGTCCCGCGCCAAGGCCGCGACCAACGGTGCCGACAATGGAGATACCGAGAGCGTGGCGGAGGCCAAGGACGCCAGCGCGGACGATGGCGAGCGCACCGGCGGCAATGGCGCCGAGCCGCAGGCCGCTCCCGCA
>JBPCWF010000471.1:0-2762 GCA_051009775.1 Hyphomicrobiales bacterium
TACCGGAGCCGTCCGGCGATTTGTTTCGCCCGATGGGAGATCTGGTGCCGCCGGCGCGGAAGCTTTAACGTCGGGGTGGGACAGCTCACATACAGGACCGGGAAAATCGACATGAGCCTTAAGGACATACGCGCGCTGACGTTTGACACCGGCGGGACAATTCTTGACTGGCACACCGGCTTCAGCGAGGCGCTCGCGGCGGCCGGCCGGCGGCATGGGCTGGACCGCGACTGGCCCGCGCTGGCCAACGAACTCAGGCGGCGTTCGCTCAAGGCGATGCTGAATCTCGGGGAGCACGAGCCGCCGGCCTACACGTTCGACGGCGCGCATCGCTTCACGCTGGAAGCCCTGATCGAGGAAAACGGTCTCGATGCCTTCACCGAGGACGACATTCACGCCATCGCCTTCGAGGCGCCGCACAACTTCACCTGCTGGCCCGATTTTCCCGCCGTACAACCGCGCCTGCGCGAGAAGTACATGGTCGCCTCCTTCACCATCCTGAGCTACCGGCTGATCATCGACACGGCAAAGGCCAACGGGCTGAGCTGGGATGCGGTGTTCTCGTGCGAGGGGATCGGCAAATACAAGCTCCTGCCCGAGTCCTACCGCTCGGTCGCCCGCTATCTGCAGCTCGATGTCGGCGAATGCTGCATGGTCGCCTGCCACAATTTCGATCTGGACGCGGCCAAGGCCGTCGGGTTCAAGACCGCCTTCGTGCGCCGGCCGGACGAGTGGGGCGCGGAAGGGCCGCCCGATCCCGAACCGGGCGATCACGATATTGTTGTCGACGGGTTTCCGGACCTGGCCGCGGTACTTGGCGCATAGGGCTCATTCGGACGGATCCGGCAGACGGTCGCCGGCCGCCTCGACCAGGGGCTTCACCACCTCACCGACCAGGTCGATCCCGACACCGCATTTGCATCCCGGGCAATCGACGCAGGCATCGAGGCCCAGATCGACGGCGTGGTCGAGCGCCGCCTGCCTGGCCGCATCGCCGCTGAGCGGATCCGTGCGGATGCGCTGCAGCTTGAGCAGCGAGAAAGGATTGCCCCATCTGTAGCCCTCGGCCGGGTCCGGCAGGCCGGCCTTGTCCTCGACATCGCCGGGCATCCGGCCGCCGAAATTGCGCGCGTGCATCGGGCAATTGTGCAGGCACGCGTAGCACTCGATGCAGGCGGTCAGATCGTGATAGGTCTCCGGCGCTTCAACATTCAGGTCATTGGCGCCGGCGCTGTTGGTGAGGCGGCCGCGCATCTGCCGGGCGATACCGTCGCGGCGCACCACCAGATCGCCGAGCACGGGCAATGTCACCATGGCGCTGATGCGGTCGCCGTCGCGGGCGCGCGAGCGGCAGGCGATCCGCGGCTTGCCGTTGATGTCGACGGTGCAGACGCCACAGTTGCGCGCCCGGCAGCCATAGCGGAACGCCAGTTCCGGCATCGTCGTCGCCTGGGCCTGCAGCAGCACGTCCAGCACCATCGGCCGTTCACGGTCCTGGCGCAGCGTATACTCGTAGCTCACGACGTCCTGCTTGCCGTCGCGATGGGTCACGATCTCGACCTTCACGCCTTGGTCGCCTCCCCGATCGCGCCCTCGACCGCCCCCGGCGTGACTTCGGGCGCCGAGCCGCTGGCCCCCATGATGGCGCGATAGCGTTTCTCCAGGTTCTTGTCCTGCATGCCCGGCGGCATGAGGCGCAGCAGCTTGATTTGCGCTTTGCGCCAGTTCTCCTGAAGCTTGTAGGCGATCAGGCGCTTGAAGGCGGTCCGTTCGCGTTCGACGCGGCGCACCGTGAAATCGCCATAAGCGTCGCGCCGGACTACGGTGGAGTAGGGCTGCGAGAACGCGGAGATCGACCCGCGGTCGAGCCGGACATGGCCGCCGAGACTGCCGTCGCGTTCGCGCGCCGCTGCCGACACCGCCCTGGCCGTCTCGAGCATATTGCGCAGCTCTTCGAGCTCGATGAAGGCCTGGTTCCAGGTGGCATAGGCCGGGACCGCGATGCGCTCCAGCCGTGCCGTCCAGTCCTCGATCAGGCCGTCCATTTTTGCGAGCCGTTCGGCGGTCCGGACCGGGCCGATCAGGTTCCAGCTTTCGCGTTGCAGATCGATCCTGAGCTTTGCGGCCGCCTCGTCGCCGGCCTGTCCGAACCGGCCGGAAACCACCTCGATATGCGGGGCAAACACCGCGTCGTCGGTCTTCACCCCGTTCGAACGGGCGGTTTCGGCGGCGGCCGCGCCGGCGCGGGCCCCGAAAACCGCTCCTTCGGTCAGGGACGTCGAGCCCAGGCGGTTGGCGCCGAAGACGCCGCCCATGGCCTGGCCGGCCGCGAACAGACCGGCGATACCCTCGTCCGTGTCGCCATTGCCGTCGCCTCCGGCGGAAGCGCCGTGCTCGTCGGTGCGGATACCGCCCATGAGATAATGCGCGCCCGGCCGCACTTCCCAGGGTTCCTCGCACTTGGCGGCGGCCTTGCCAAGCGCCTGGCGCGCATTGCGGTAGGCGCTGGGCAGGCAGGTCTCCAGGAAACGCATGAAGTAAGGACCCGAGCGGGGCTGGTTCCGGTTCGCGGTCATGTCCAGATAGGCGCCGCCATTGGGGCTGCCATTGCCGGCTTCCACCGCAAGCATGATCGCGGAGGAACACTCGGCCCGCGTCCGCAGGTAGACCCCGTCGAGGATGACCTTGCCCTTGGCGTCACGCAGGACGCCGAGGAAGCTGGCGGTCACCGGCTCGCCGCACAAGAGACCTTCATAGGACGG
>JBPCWF010000472.1:0-4058 GCA_051009775.1 Hyphomicrobiales bacterium
CGCCGGCGCTGCGCGCCTCGAGGCAGGCGGTGGCGATCTCGGCCGGCGTCACCGGGAAATCGGGATGATCGCCGATATTCTCATGACCGCCGGTGACGGCGCAGGTCAGAATCACCTCTTGGGGCATACAGGGAAACCTTCGGGCTGGCGTCGAGCTTGGCGCGGAACGATAGAGCGCGGCACTATAACACCGCCGACCGGATCACTGCACCGGATTTGCCGCCGCGGCGGCGAACCTGCCCGACGCCAGATCGAAGGTCACAGTTTCCGGCAGCAGACAGACCTCGTCGCTGCAGGCCTGCACCGTGAGTTCGACCGGTGCGAGCTCAGGGGTGACCGGCACGGTGATCTCGACCTCGCCCTCATAAACCGCCAGCGGATTGTCGTTGAACGCCAAGCTGCGCTCGAGCGCCTTCGGGTAGGCCACGTCGCCTTTCGCCATGGTCGCCGGCACGCGCAGCTCTGTGGCGATGAAGTCGTCCTCGAGCGGCTCGCTGGAATTGATGTGCCAGCCGGGGGCGATCTTGATGGAGACCTTGAGTTCCGCCGCTTCGGCCTCATAGGACGCGGTGGCGCGCACCCGGCCCTTTGCGAGGTACTGCCTGGACCCGCGCTCGCCGCGCAGCAGCTGGTCGGCGGCGAGCAGCGTGTAGGCATAGGCGACCGGGTCGGTCAGCGCGATGCCAGAGACGGCGACGAGCAATGCTTCCGCCTGCAGCAGATATTCAGGCTCGAGCGTGCGTTTCGACAGGCGGGCCAGCACATCCAGCATGACCGCGTTGCCGGACGGCATATCGCCGTCGTTGCGCAGCTTGGTGCGCCCGAAAGCGATGTCGCCCGCGGTCATGTAGTAGTCGCCCGCCTTTGCGTCGAGAAAGGTCTTGGAGACCCGGGCCACAGTCTGTTGCGCCCGGTCGATCCAGACCGTCTCACTGGTCAGGTCGTAGAGGGCGATGAAGGCGCGCGCCACGAAGGCATGGTCTTCGAGCGTGCCGTTGCCGTCGAGCCTGCCGCCATAGAGGCTGCGGTGAAAACTGCCGTCGGCGGCGCGCATTCCGGTCCACAGGAATTCGCCGGTGCGGCGCGCCGCATCAGCATAGGTCCGGTCGTCGAACTGCGCCGCCGCCGCCGCAAGCGCCGACACCATAAGCGCGTTCCATGACGTGATGACCTTGCGGTCGGTCGCGGGCGCCGTGCGCGTGCGGCGCATTTCGGCAAGCCTGGACAGGACGGCATCGACACGCCGGTCGAACTCCGCCCGGCCGATCTTGAGGGCGTCGGCGAGCGCCTGCGGCGGCTCTCTGAGGTAGATGACATTGCCGCCCTTGAAGTTGCCCTGCGCCGATATCGCGAACACGGCCTCAGCGAGGCCGGCGTCTTGCGAACCCGCCAACAGCTTCACCTCGTCGGCACTCCAGACATAGTAGGAGCCTTCCTCCTCGCCGGTGTCGGAATCGAGCGCCGAGTAGAACTCACCGTCAGGGCCGGCCAGTTCGCTGAGCGCGAAGTCGAGGGTGCGGCGGGCCGATTTCGCATAGCGTGCATCGCCGGTCAGCCGGTAAGCCCCGAGCATGACCTGGACCATCAGCGCCTGGTCGTAGAGCATCTTCTCGAAATGAGGCACGCGCCATTCCCGGTCCTCGGTATAGCGGTGCATGCCGCCGCCGACATGGTCCCATACCGCGCCGTTGAGCATGCCGTTGAGCGTGTTTTCGACCGCGCTCAATGCTGCGCCCGCATCGTTGGCGGCGGCCTGACGCAACAGGAATAGAAGAAGCGACGGGCGCATGAACTTGGCGCCGCCTTGCACCCCGCCGAATTCGGGATCGAACCTGGAAACGATGTCGGCGGTCGCCCGTTCCAGCAGGGCCGGTGTCACCTGCACGGCCTTTTCGCGCCGGTTGAGGAACTGGGTGATGATGCCCGACAGTTCCTCCGCGCCCTTGTCGAGCTCGGCGCGGTTGATCTTCCATTCGCCGAACGCCGCGATCAGGGTCTGCTGCAGCACGTCTCGCGGCATGTAGACCGTGGCGTAGAACGGCTTGCGGTCGGGCGTCAGGAAAACATTGGTCGGCCAGCCGCCGGCGCCGGAGATGATCTGGGTAGCGAGCGCATAGGTCTCGTCGACATCGGGCCGCTGCTCGCGGTCGACCAGAACGGGCACGTAATTCCGGTTGATCAGCTCGGCGGTCGCCTGGTCGGTGAAGCTCTCGCGCTGCATGACATGGCACCAGTGGCAGGTGGAATAGCCGATCGACAGGAACACGGGCTTGTCTTCGCGCCTGGCCCGCTCGAACGCCTCCTTGCCCCAGAGCATCCATTTGACCTTGTCGCCGGCATGCTGGCGCAGGTAAGGCGAGCCTGCCTGCGCCAGTGGGCTCGCAGCATCCGCCGGCGGGGCTTCGGCCGCTGCCGGCAGCACCAGCCCGGCGACAAGCAAGCCGAGCGACAGGGCAATGGTTTTGGCGTGGAGCATGGTTCTGGTCTCTCTCCCGGGGAGAACAATCAGGTCGCGGCGCCGCCCCGGCCGGGACCTTATTCAAGATGCACGGGCAATCACGCGGCATCGCGGGCACACGCCGGAGGGTCTGCAACATGAACGGTCCGCAACGTATTGTAACAGAACCGGAGCGGCCATTGCGTGACGATGTCACACTGTGCGTGGCGGACCGCGCCGCGGACGAACCTTGACCGGCCCTGATCCGAATGGCGCCCTGCCGCGTATATCCCGGTAAATCGCTGGGGAACTGACGTGAACTACGTTGTCACATACGCCGCAATGGCGACCGCATTTCTTGTGCTCGATGCGCTCTGGCTCGGCTGGATCGCCAGAGACTTCTACTTCTCGCGCCTGGAAGGTCTGGTGCATGACCGGCCGAGGCTGGCGCCGGCGGCGATCTTCTACGCGCTCTATATCGTCGGTGTCATTGTCTTCTGCATCGAACCGGCGCTCAAGGCGGGAAGCTGGAAGCTTGCCCTGGTCCACGGCGCCCTGTTCGGCTTCCTGGCCTATGCCACCTACGACATGACCAACCTCGCGACCCTGAAGAACTGGCCGGTGTCGGTGGCGCTGGTCGACATGGCCTGGGGCGCGACGATCACCGCGACGGTGGCGACGGTTGGGTTTGTCGTGGCGCGCCAGTTGTTCGGCTCGGCATGACCGGTTCAGCCCGTGTTTCCAGCGCGGCATGGAGGCTCGGCATCGCCTGGAGCCGCCATTCGACGCGGCGCCTTTCGCGCCTAGACGCCAAATGGGCTACGCCAACGCCATAACAATGAATGTCGATTGGCCCTATTCCTCTGACAGCCCCGCGAGCTTGACCCCGGTGTACCAGTGTTCTGCAAGTTCGGAATGCTGAAACGTGAACGCCGCTCGAACCTTTTCGAGTGACCAACCCGGCTTTCGCTTTAAGAGCTCGCTCAAAGCCTCCCCGGCCGCGCGTTGATGAAACGACGACCGCTCACCCGCGTCGGGATGTTGCGGATCGGCGGCAGCCCGCTCATTGGAACCTGCGCCCTTGCCGTAATATTGCGCCAGGCGCGCATGCGATGCGGCCAGCAGGAGTTGAATGTCATAAAGGTACTTTTTGTCTCCCTGCTTCCAAAAGGTGCCTTCTATCTCGTCTATTGCCCGTTGATAGTATTGAGGCTCATCCTTGCCCTTCATGTAGTACGCCCAGGCATAAACCCATTTCTGCCAATCGTAGATTCTCATCGAACGATTGATCAATGTGAGCGCATGGTCCACCTCGCCGAAGTGGACGTGATAGTCGGCGGCCTCCGTCAGCAGGAATTTGTCACCATTGCCATTCAGCAGCAGCGTGAGCTCACAGGCTTCACGTGCTTCCTCATACCTCCCCGCATTGAGCAACACGAAGGTCAAAGCCCAATAGCCGTCGTAATGATAGGGTTCCAGCTCAATGGCGTCGCGAGCATGCTGTTCGCTCTGAACGTAGATTTCGTCGCGTGATCCGAGTTTCTCCGGTTGCCAGTCTTCAACGATTGCGATGACATAGACATAGCCCAGCCAGGCGCGTGGGCTGGCAAAGGTCGGATCG
>JBPCWF010000473.1:0-11665 GCA_051009775.1 Hyphomicrobiales bacterium
ACTCCTGCTGCGGATGCTTGCGGCCGCCCTGGGGCGGTACCGAGGCAACCGTGCCTTCCATGATCTTGAGCAGAGCCTGCTGCACGCCCTCGCCGGACACGTCGCGCGTGATCGACGGGTTGTCCGACTTGCGCGAGATCTTGTCGACCTCGTCGATATAGACGATGCCACGCTGTGCACGCTCGACATTGTAGTCGGCCGACTGCAGCAGCTTCAGGATGATGTTCTCGACGTCCTCGCCGACATAGCCGGCCTCGGTCAGCGTGGTCGCATCGGCCATCGTGAACGGCACGTCCAGAATGCGCGCCAGCGTCTGCGCCAGAAGGGTCTTGCCGCAACCGGTCGGACCGATCAGCAGGATGTTCGACTTGGCCAATTCCACATCGTTGTTCTTGCCGCCGTGGTTAAGGCGCTTGTAGTGGTTGTGCACGGCGACCGACAGGACACGCTTGGCGTGGGCCTGACCGATGACATAGTCGTCGAGCACTTCGCAAATCTCGATCGGTGTGGGCACCCCGTCGCGGGACTTCACCAGCGAACTCTTGTTCTCTTCGCGGATGATGTCCATGCACAGCTCGACGCATTCATCACAGATGAACACGGTCGGCCCGGCAATCAGCTTGCGCACTTCGTGCTGGCTCTTTCCGCAGAACGAACAATAAAGGGTGTTCTTAGAGTCGCTGCCGCTGACTTTACTCATGGGCACTCCCTGGCCAAAATTCGGGGTCATAGCCCCAGGATTCTATGGACGGTTTGCGCATCGCCGCGTCACGTTTACCTTGGTATCGTGCGCATTTTCCGTCCGGGATCCGCCTCGCAGATGTTGACCGGCCAACATCGAATCAGCATCAGAGCATGGTATGTGCGCACTGATCAAGATTTGATTAACGGAACGGCCGGTCACACGCACGCGACGGGTCTGTTCAAGCTCAACTTTCATTCACCGTCTACTACTTTTTGTCTTCTTCGTCCTGATCATCGGGCCTCTTGTCGATAACACTGTCGACAATGCCGAAGTCCTTGGCCGCATCCGCGGTCAGGAAGTTGTCACGGTCAAGGGCCTTTTCTATGGCTTCAATCGATTGACCGGTATGTCTGGCATAGACTTCGTTCAACCGGGCCCTCAAGGCCAGAATCTCCCTCGCATGCAGCTCGATATCGCTCGCCTGGCCCTGAAAACCGCCGGACGGCTGATGCACCATGATACGTGCATTGGGCAATGCAAAACGCATGCCTGACTTGCCTGCCGACAGCAACAGGGAGCCCATCGAGGCGGCCTGACCGATGCACAGGGTCGATACGGCCGGGCGAATGAACTGCATTGTGTCGTAGATCGCCATTCCCGACGTGACGATTCCGCCCGGAGAATTGATATACATCGATATCTCTTTCTTCGGGCTTTCCGCCTCCAGGTACAGCAATTGCGCCGTGATCAGGGACGACATCATATCTTCGACCGGACCGGTGACGAAGATGATCCGTTCCTTGAGCAAACGTGAATAGATGTCATAGGCCCGTTCGCCACGGTTGGTCTGTTCCACCACCATGGGAACCAGGGTGTTCATATAGACATCGCTCGGGTCACGCATTTCGTCTTGTTTCCTTTTGTTGGGGCCGTGCTTGCGCGCCGCGCCCCGGCACCGCGTGCCTTGCACTACGTGATCGGTGAGACTGTCCGAACGGACGGCGGGCTAACCTAATCCGATTCGGCAACAGACGGTACTCGCGAGCTTACTGCGAGACGCAACCGCGCAGACCTGGCCATATATAGGGTGCCGGCCCGGATTTTACCCGAGCAATTACAGGCAGCCCATTTGCTTCATTCCGTTGTCTTGGACGCCGCTTTCTTTGCGGCCGGCTTCTTTGCCGCACTCTTGGTACCGGACGCTTTCTTCTTGGCACTTGCCTTCTTGGGCTTGTCTTCCGTCTCGTCTTCGGGATCCTGGAACAGCTCGTCCTTGGTGACCTTTTTATCCGTCACGTCTGCCTGTTCGACAATGTGGTCGACAACCTTCTGTTCAAAGATCGGTCCGCGCAGCTCCAGCAGAGCCTGCGGGTTTTGCTGGTAATAGTCGTAGACCTGCTTCTCCTGGCCCGGGAACTGCCGGATCCGCTCCATCAATGCGCGATTGACCTCTTCGTCGCTCACGCTGACATCGCTCTTGTCGCCGATCTCGCCAAGCACCAGCCCTAAGCGCACACGCCGTTCGGCGATGCCGCGATATTCCTCGCGCGCCTCGTCCTCCGTCGTGTCCTCGTCCTCGAAGGACTGTCCTGACTGTTCCAGTTCACGCGTCACCTGCTGCCAGATCTGCTCGAACTCCTGATCGACCAGCCGCTGCGGCAGGGCGAAGTCGTACACTTCGTCCAGCCTGTCGAGCAGCTGGCGCTTGAGTTGCGCACGCGACACCATGTCGAACTCCTGGCTGACACGATCGGCGATCGCCTCGCGCATCTTGGCCAGATCCTCAAATCCCAGGCGGTTCGCGAACTCGTCGTTGATTTCGGCCTCGACCGGCCGCGACACCTCTTTGACGGTGACCGCGAACTGCGCCGGCTTGCCGGCCAGATACTCGACCCCGTAGCCTTCCGGAAAAGTCACTTCGACGGTCACTTCGTCGCCCGCCTTGGCGCCGACGAGCTGGTCTTCGAACCCTGGAAGGAACGTGTTGCTGCCCAGCTCCAGCGGCGCATCATCTTGGCTGCCGCCTTCGAACGCGTCGCCCTCGATCGTGCCGACGAAGTCGATGATCACGCGATCGCCGGTTTCGGCCTTGTCCTTTTCGCCGCGCGGTTCGAACTCGCGGTACTGCTGCGTCAGCTGACCGATCGACTCGTCGATGTGGCTGTCCTCGACCTCGGTCGTGGGACGCTCCAGCTTGAGCGCGGAGAAATCCTGGATATCGAAGTCCGGCACCACTTCGAACGCCATGGTGTAGGACAGGTCGGCCTGGCCTTCGATGACGCTTTCCATTTTGTCCTGATCTTCCGGCAGCGAGATCTCGGGCTGATAGGCCGGGCGTTCGCTGCGGTCGTCGAGCGCCTTCTGACTGGAGTCCGTGACCGCCTGCTGCACCACTTCGGCCATCACCGAACGGCCGTAGATCTTCCTGATGTGCGAGACCGGCACTTTGCCGGGCCGGAAGCCGTTCAGCCTGACCTGCCCCTTGATCTCGTCGAGGCGGGCCGACAGCTGGTCTTCCAGCTCATTGGCGGCCAGCACAATTTTCAACTCGCGTTTCAGCCCTTCGCTGAGGCTTTCCGTTACTTCCATGACAAATCGCTTTCTCAAGGACTGCGCCTCGCGGGGCGCCCACCCGATGACCTGATTGTTTTACGCGCGTCCGCTCGACAAAGCTCGGTCTTGAACGAGGCGGAACATGGTGCGGGCGGAGGGACTTGAACCCCCACGGCTTGCGCCACAAGATCCTAAATCTTGCGTGTCTACCAATTCCACCACGCCCGCGCCGGGAGCGGACAGGCCGCGCGCTGCGCCGCCTCTATAGCATAAGGATTTTTTGCGATGCCAGTGGAGAAGCCGCATGCGCGCCAGTTTTTTCGCGGCGCGGCGCGGCAGGCACACCGGCGCACCGGCGGATCTAGAGCCGCCTCGGCCGATGAACTGCGCCCTAGGGTCAGCTCCGGTAAAGGACGCCCATGCAGCACGCATAGGCCGTGAAGAACAATCCTATGGCTGCCACCTGCATCGGAATCAGGCCATCGGTGTAGGCCATCCAGCCCGCGCCCAGTGCCATGCTGATGAACAAGAAATGTAACATTCGTCCTGCCTCGCCTGTGATTCGCCGGAATTTCCGGCCTCGGGTATGGAACAGCAGGAACCGTGCCAACACGGCGGAACGATCTACCGGAAACAGGTTCAGGGGTCGCAGGGCCTCTCGGGTACTGTACGTTACTGCACAGTTATCCCTGTTGCGCACTCGTAGTATCGTTCTGTATTGTGGCCTTGTTACTAACCCCGGGGGAGTGGGTAAGTTAACGACTATGAAGGTTAACGATGACCGGCGGGCATACACCGAAAACGGCCAGCACCCGCGAGCGAATACTAGATGCAGCAATCGACTTGTTCTTGGAAAATGGATTTCATACGACAAACATCGATTCTGTTGCGGCACGCTCTCGGAGTTCGAAACAAACAATATATAAATACTATGAGGGCAAAGAGGAAATATTACAGCACGCTCTCGCACGTTTGATCGACGAGTTTCAGGGCCAAGTCCTGAAGATAAATGTAGACGCAGCGGACGTTAGAGCCGAATTGCGTGAGTTTGGGTCAAGATACCTGAACACGCTGCTCACTGAGCGGCATATCAGGGCATTTCGCCTTTGCGTTGAAACGGCACACAAGAGTTCGCGTTTACCGCGAACTGCCGGGCCCATAGACGTGCGCCAGCTTCAGCACGCCTTGCGCGATTTCCTGCAGCGCAGGGCGCGCAACGGCGAGATCGAGCATAGCAAGGATGCCGACTTCCTGGCCCATGCCTTTCTCGGCATGCTGCACGGCAACTACCTGTCGCTGCGCGCGCTGAGTATTGGCGAGGAGCCGTCGGAAGACGAAATCAGGGCACATGTCGGCCGGGCAACCGACTTCTTTTGCGACGCCCTGAGCCCGGCCGCCAAGTCAGCGGAGCAGGTTTAGCGCCTCCGGCAGGACTTCCGGCAGGTCCTCCGCGATCAGTCCGGAACCGGCAATCCGGCCGGTTTCCCCATGCAGCCAAACGGCGGCGCAGGCGGCTTCGAACGCAGGCATGCCCTGTGCCAGCAGACCCGTCACCAGGCCGGCGAGCACATCGCCGGAGCCCGCCGTTGCAAGAACGGGTGGCGCGTTGGTATTGACCGCAACCCGCCCGTCCGGCGCCGCAACGACCGTGTCGGGGCCCTTCAGGATGACGATGCTGTCCGACAGCGCCGCGGCGCCAAGGGCGCGGCCTATCTTCGATGCGGTCTTATCTGCGCCGGGATAGAGACGATTGAATTCGCCGTCATGCGGGGTCATGACAACCGGCCTCTCCGGCCGCGCGGCGATGGCGTCGAACAGCGCCTGGGGATCCTGCTCGAACGAGGTGAGCGCGTCGGCATCCAGAACCGCACGGGCACCGCTTGCCAAGACCGCGCGCACATTCGCCCGGGTCCGGTCGCCCACTCCGGCGGCCGGTCCGATCAGCACCGCATTGCGCCTTGCGTCCTCGAGCAGCCGAGCAAGGTCCCCTGCCCCTTCGAACGCCGTGAGCATGATTGCCGTCAGGTGCGCGGCATTGACCGGCAGGGCGGCCGGCGGGCTCGCCACCGTGACCAGGCCGGCCCCGGCGCGCAGGGCCGCGCGTGCACCGAGACGCGCGGCGCCGGTATTGGCCGGACCGCCCGAGACGACCACCGCATGGCCTCTGCCGTATTTGTGCGCCTCGACCGCGATCCTCGGAAAGACATGGCCCCAGGCGGCACTGGCATTCTCGAACACGCATGGTTCGATCTCATCCAGAACGCTCTCGGGGATGCCGATATCCACAACCTTCACATCTCCGCAGGCCGCCCTGCCGGGATAGAGCACGTGTCCCGGTTTCTTGCGGAAGAAGGTGACGGTCAACTCGGCGCGCAGGGCGGGCCCGAGCAGACGCCCGGTGTCGCCCTCCACGCCGCTCGGGATGTCGACCGCGCAGACGGCGCTTCTGCCGGCATTCAGCCGCTCGATCAACGCGCCCGCCGCGCCCTCGATCGGACGCGCAAGCCCGGCGCCGAACAAAGCGTCGACCACGATCGCGGCCTCGCTTGCCAGTCCGGCGTCAAGCGCCAGAACCTCCCCGCTCCAGCGCCCGGCCATTTCCGCCGCATCGCCCGACAGCTTGTCCGCAGCGCCGAGCAGCGCCAGGCGCACCGGCCAGCCCCGTTCGCTGAGATGCCGCGCAATCACGAAACCGTCGCCGCCATTGTTGCCCGGGCCGCACAGCACAAGCACCGGCCCCCGCTCGAAGCGCTTGGCAATCGCATCGGCGCAGGCGGCTCCTGCGTTCTCCATCAAGGTGACGCCCGCGGTGCCGCCGGCGATCGCCAGCCGGTCCGCCTGATACATTTGTTCGGTGGTCAGGAGCGCCGTCCGACGCCACGATGCATTGGGCGCCTCGTCAGTCATATTCGGCAAGCTCTACGAGATTTCCGTCGGGATCGCGGAAATAGACCGATGTCATGGCGCCCCGGGCGCCGGTTCGCGGCACGGGGCCCTGCTCGATAGCGACCTGGCACCGGTCCAGATGGGCAATCGCATTTTCGAGGTCGGGCACGATGAAACACAGATCCCCCGAGCCCGGCGTCGGGTGCCTGGACTTCGGCTCGAATTCCCGGCCCGCCTCATGCAGATTGATCTTCTGCCCGGCAAACCTGACCGCGGTCCGGCCATCGCCGAAGCGTTCGGGCGTCATCCCGAGCACACGTTCGTAGAACGCGCATGAAGCCTCGATCGACGCGACCGTCAGAACCAGATGATCGAGGCTCTCGATATCCATCGCCGCCGGCCTAGCCAAAGAACCCCTGCAGCCGGTCGGCGGCCTCCGACATGACATCGTCCTTCTTGCAGAAGCAGAAGCGGACCAGGTGGTTGGGCTTCGAGCCGGAGGCCGGATGATAGAACGGGCTCATCGGCACCGCGGCCACCTTGGCGTTGGCCGTGATGTGCTTGCAGAAATCGTAGTCCGTTCCGTTGAACCCGAACTTGGAGATATCCGCGGTCATGAAATAGGTGCCTTCGCAGGGCAGCACGGGCAGGCCGATGCGCTCCAGCGTCTCGCGTAGATGGTCCCGCTTGCCCTGAAGCTCAGCCGCCAGCCCGTCGAAATAGCCATCGCCGAGCAGCAGCCCGTGGGCCACTCCGTATTGCAGCGCCGGACAGGTCGTGAAAGTGACGAACTGGTGCGCCTTTGCGACCACGGCGGTCAGAGCTTCCGGCCCGGAGATGTAGCCGACCTTCCAGCCGGTGAGCGAGAATGTCTTTCCGGCGGAGCCGATCCTCAGGCAGCGCTCGCGCATGCCCGGCAATGCCGCCAGCGGCACGTGGCTGCGGCCGTCGAAGGTCAGGTGCTCATAGACCTCATCGCACACAGCATAGGCGTCATGCTCCTCCAGGAGATCGGCGATGACCTGCAACTCGTCCCTTGAGAACACCTTGCTGGCCGGGTTCATCGGCGTGTTGAGCACGATCAGCTTGGTCTTGTCGGTGAAGGCGGCGGCGAGCCGGTCGGCGGGCAGCGACCAGTCGAGCGGTTCGAGCGCAACCGCCCTGACCGTCGCGCCGGTCTGTTCGATCTGGGGCAGATAGCAATCGTAGAACGGCTCGATCACGATCGCCTCGTCGCCCGGATTGAGCAGCGCCATGAAACAGTTCTCCAACGCCTCTGTCGCGCCTGAGGTGACGATGATCTCCGACTGCCAGTCATAGTCGAGATCGTAGAAGCGCTTGTTGTGGCCGGCGACCGCCTGGCGCAGTTCCGCAATGCCCATCATCGGCGGGTACTGATTGGGCCCGTCGATCAGATGCGCGGCGGCCAGGCTGCGGATCTCCTCCGGGCCATCGACATCGGGAAAGCCTTGCCCCAGATTGATCGCGCCGTGTTCGACCGCAAGGCCCGACATCACCGTGAACACGGTGGTCCCCTGGCTGCTGAACGTCTTGTTGAGTTGTGGCGCCTGGCCCATACGCACCTTCCATCATATGTCACGCAAGGACCGCATGTTTGCGGGTGCGTGTCCGCAAATCAAGGGCGAAACACGAAGGACGGCCGGCGGCCCCGGCACAATGGCCTAGAAACAGGGTGCGGAACGCCCGCCATGCGCGGAGAACAGACCCGGCGCATCGCCGCTCAGAGCGACCCGAACACCCAGATAGGCCGCCACGTCCCAGGTCCCGCCATAGCGCACGGGCGCGCCCAGATTGGTGCGCCCCCCGACATCGTCCAGATAGGTTGCGAACACGTCGATGCCGAAATCCATGCACGGCGTCACGGCGGCGCGCAGGCCGCCGCCGAACTGCGCGATCAGGGAGGCGCCGTCGGCATCGACCAGTTCCACACCGCCATCGACCACGCTTATGTCCTGATGGGCGATGCCCAGGCCTCCGCCGAACCTGGCATTGACGCCGTCGAACAGCGGAAGCTCCACGGAGAGAAACGGCAGAATTCCGACATAGCTGCCGGTCCCGCCGGTATCGAGCGGCCCGAGCCCGCCCCTGTCGACCAGACGTTCGGATTTGGTTTCGCCGACCACCCCGACCAGCCCGAGGCTCAGATGCGCCGGACCGATGGCATTGAGCCATGTGACCCCGATGCCGAGGCGCCCGGCGACGCCCGGATCGCGCGCGACCGCACCCGCCAGGCCCGACAGGTCGCCGTCCCCTGCCGGGAGCGTCGCCCCCATGCCGGCCTCCAGTGTCACGAGCAGGTTGGTGCGATCACCAGGCCCAGGCGCAGCTGGCGTCTCCGGAACCTGTGTTTGCGGCCGGGCCACGGGCGGGCGCGGGCCGGCATCGCGCGGCACCACCGCAGCAGGAGGGGCATCGTCCGCAACGGCCTCGTCCCCGGTATCGGCAGGTGCGGCAGGAGCCGGTGCAGCGGCCGGTTCGTCCACGACGGCTGCGGGTGGGCTCGGGTCCAGGTCGGGCGGCGCTCCGGTCTCGGGCGCGTCGGGAACCCCGCTGGTTGCGTCCTCTTCCGCAGGCGCGGTTTCCCTCAGGCCGACCGCCACCAGGGTCTGCTCAATACATATGGCCCGGTCGCCCGACGTCACCAGCCCGGCTTCGATCAGCCGGTCGACGAAAGCCTCGACCGAGGTCTCGTCCACCGTGTGCTTGTCCCGGCGGGCGATCTTGAGCGCCTCCGCGACCAGCCGGGCCTTCTGCGTCACCCCGACACCGCCGACGAGAAACTGCAGGTGAGGTTGGCTGACGAAATCGACCACGTCATGCAAAAGGCCTGTGTTCTCGGCCCGCTGGGCGTCCTCGCCGGGCGTCTCGGCGGTGACGGCCTCGGGCGGCGCGACACGGTTGCGCAGCGGCGCGTCGTTACCGCCCGGCAGGCCATAGGTGGTGCGCACGATATGCCGGGCGCGCCCGATGATGGCCGCGACAGTGAAGTCCGGAACGGTCAGGTCGGTTGAGGCGTTGGCGTGGGCCAGTCCCGCACGCACATCCTCCTCGACACCGGTCAGGAACCGCCCGTCCCGGATCAGAGGATCCGACAATCCATGGAGCGTCTGGCGGCCGGCGAAGTAGCGCTCGAAAACGGGGTCAAGCACATCGACGCGCCCGTCGCGCAGGTCCGCCGACATGCGCCTGAACACGAGCACGGTGTAGCGGCCCGCCTGAAGCCCGCCCAGAAAGTCTGCCAGGCTGTCATAGGATGCCCCGTCCCACGCCGCGAGCGCCGCCGCCGTGGCCTCGGCCGGTGCCGGCGCGGCCTGTGCCGTGACGATGGTGCCGGACTGCGGCTCTGCCGCCGACGCGGCCGAGCCGGACAGCGCGAGCGTCAGCCCCACAAGTGCAACCGAACGGCGCATGCCACCCTCTGACCCCAAGATTGCCTCACCTCTCTTGACTACGCGCCGGCCGCTGATTTGACCACCGCAATCGGCGCCTGTTCACACGCTTGTTCCCCCGGCCAGACTGCCCAACACACAGGCAGGCTGCCCAGTTCTTGTGCAGGATTTTCGCCCGCTCTCTATGCACTTTCGTGAGAGCCGGCCAAAACCATTAGATTTCAGATACTTATAACGTCCGACGAAACTGGCACGCAACATGCTTTTGCAGGCGTAGTCTGCGGATCGAATCACAGCATTCGAACGCAGACATCTTGGCGTTGAGCAGGCAGCTCGGGAAGGCGAAATACATGAAAAAAGTTGAAGCGATCATCAAGCCGTTCAAGCTCGATGAGGTCAAAGAGGCGCTTCAGGAGGTGGGTCTGCAAGGTATCACCGTGACCGAGGCGAAAGGGTTCGGCCGCCAGAAAGGGCATACCGAGCTTTATCGCGGCGCGGAGTATGTCGTCGATTTTCTTCCCAAGGTGAAAATCGAGGTCGTGCTCAGCGATGACCTGGTCGAAAAGGCCGTCGAGGCGATTCAGAACTCGGCCAAAACCGGACGGATCGGCGACGGCAAGATCTTCATCTCCACTGTCGAGGACGCGATCCGCATCCGCACAGGCGAGACCGGGGGCGACGCTCTCTAGATTTCGTGTGCGGCCGGGCGCCCCGGCGCCGCGGCCGCGCAAACAGGCACTCAGACACTCAACACTAACAGGTGGGAACACTCCAAATGTCCAACGCAGAAACGGTACTCAAAACAATCAAGGAGCGCGACGTCCGGTTCGTCGACCTCCGCTTCACCGACCCGCGCGGCAAGCTGCAGCATCTGACCATGGATGTGGCCGCCGTCGACGAGGACATGTTTGCCGACGGCGTGATGTTCGACGGCTCGTCGATCGCCGGCTGGAAGGCGATCAACGAATCCGACATGACCCTGATGCCGGACCCGGAAACCGCTCACGTCGACCCGTTCTATGGCGAGACGACGATCGGCATCTTCTGCGACATCCTCGAGCCGACCACCGGCGAAGGCTATGAGCGCGATCCGCGCATGACCGCAAAGAGCGCGGAAGCCTACGTCAAGCAGAGCGGTGTCGGCGACACGGTGCTGGTCGGTCCCGAAGCCGAATTCTTCATCTTCGACGACGTCCGCTTCACCTCCGATCCCTATGACACGGGCTTCAAGCTCGACTCGATCGAGCTGCCGACCAATACCGGCGCCGAATACGAGATGGGCAATATGGGTCACCGGCCGCGCGTGAAGGGCGGCTACTTCCCCGTCAATCCGGTCGACAGCGCGCAGGATATGCGCTCCAACATGCTGACCGTCATGAAGGAAATGGGCGTCGAGACCGAGAAGCACCACCATGAGGTCGGTGCCGCCCAGCACGAGCTCGGCATTCTGCGCGCCGAGCTGACCCGCATGGCCGACAAGCTGCAGCTCTACAAATATGTCGTCCACAACGTCGCCCACGGCTACGGCAAGACCGCGACCTTCATGCCCAAGCCGGTCTACGGCGACAACGGCACCGGCATGCATGTCCACCAGTCGATCTGGAAGGACGAGAAGCCGCTCTTTGCCGGCAACCAGTATGCCGATCTGTCGGAGGACTGCCTGTTCTACATCGGCGGCATCATCAAGCACGCCAAGGCGCTCAATGCCTTCACCAACCCGAGCACCAACTCCTACAAGCGTCTGGTGCCGGGCTACGAGGCGCCGGTGCTGCTCGCCTATTCGTCGCGCAACCGCTCCGCCTCCTGCCGGATCCCCTACTCCGCTTCGCCCAAGGGCAAGCGCGTCGAGGTCCGCTTCCCGGATCCGACCGCCAACCCCTATCTGGCGTTCGCGGCGATGCTCATGGCCGGCCTCGACGGCATCGAGAACAAGATCCATCCCGGCGACCCGATGGACAAGGACCTCTACGACCTGCCGCCGGAAGAGCTCAAGGACGTGCCGACCGTGTGTGGCTCCCTGCGCGAAGCGCTCGACTGCCTCGACGCCGACCGCGGCTTCCTGAACAAGGGCGGCGTCTTCTCAGACGATCAGATCGACGCTTACCTTGAACTCAAGTGGGAAGAAGTTATC
>JBPCWF010000474.1:0-3914 GCA_051009775.1 Hyphomicrobiales bacterium
GCGGGTTTTACCCCGCTGATGGCGCCAGATCAGTCCGATGCCTGCGCCCAGAGGTCCCGGATCATGTGGATGGCCAGCTTCATGGCCACCGAACGACGATATGTGCTCGGGCTGAAGGTGCTTTTCATCGGCTGAATCTGTTTGTTGGCGAGACGGAAGACCCGCTCGAGCGTGTCCTCGTCCAGCGCATTGCCGCAGACATCGTCGAGGCCCTCGACCAGGAGCGGGCGGGCATTGGTGCCGGTGAAGGCCAGCGCCAGGCCGCTCAGGCGACCGTCCCGGCAATTGAGCCCGACGGCGGCGCCGACCAGGGGAAAATCAATCGAGTCCCGCACCCGGACCTTCTGGTAGCCGGTCCATTCCAGCCGTGACGCCGGCAGCTCCACCGCGGTGACGAACTCGTTCCCGTCCAGCGTCAGGTGCGCGGCGCCGTCCTCCACATACATGTCCCTGAGCGCCATTCTGCGCTGGCCGGCCGGACCCGCAACGACCACTTCGGCACCATGGATCAGCAGTGCCGGCGCCAGATCGCCGCTGAACGCCGCGAAGCAGATCTTGCTCTTCGGCGCGACATGACAGATCTCGCCTTTGTATTTCAGGCAGTACTCGTTGCTTTGCCGCCACCAATGGCTCTGGTTGTAATAGATGCAGCGGGTGTCGAGGCACAGATTGCCGCCGACCGTCGCGAACCGCCGGTGGGTCGGTCCCGCAACCGCGCCCGCCGCCTGGCACAGCACCGGAAAGCTGAGGGCCACGGTTTCGTCGCACTCGATATCGGCCAGCCTGACCGCCGCGCCAATGCGCAAGCGCCCGTCCGCGGCCTCGATCCTGTTCAGGCTCTCGATGGCGCTGAGATCGATCAGCGCCGACGCCTCGCCGATGCCGCGCCGGAGGTTGACGATAATATCGGTGCCGCCGGCGAGAAACCGTGCGCCCTCATGCTGCCGGGCCATGTCGGCAGCCTCGTCGACGGTGGCCGGCTTGAGCAGCCTGAAATCGGGCATGGCTTCCATGAGTGGCTCCCCTGTGTTCCCGGTCAGGCCTTCGCCTGTTTGGACCGCGCGGCCATGATCCGGTCGGGGCTCAGCGGCGTCTCCCGCAAACGGAGGCCGATCGCATTTGCGACGGCATTGGCGACGGCGGGCGATATGCAGGCAATGGCGCCTTCGCTGGCTTCCTTGGCGCCGAACGGACCGTTGGGATCGATGGTTTCGACAATCTCGACTTCGATCGGCGGCGTGTCCTTGATGGTCGGCACGCGGTAATCCAGGATATTGGCATGGACGGGCAAGCCGTTCTGGAACTGAACTTCCTCGCTCAACGCCTGCCCGAGCCCCATCCAGACCGCGCCTTGAATCTGGCCTTCGACCGCGAGCGGGTTGATGGCGAAACCGCAATCCATGGCGACCCAGATCCGGTCGACGGTGACTTTCGACGTGATCTCGTCGACGGTCACCTCGACCGCGGCGGCGGCATAGGAATAGGCCATCGAGGGGCCGACCGCGGAGCCGCGGAACTTGACCGTGCCCTGGTATTCTGGCGGCGCGGAGAAGTTGCCCTTGGTGGTGATCGTCCCGGATGCGATCAGCGCTTCGGTGACCACCTCCTTGAACGCCAGGCCCGGATCCTGGCTGCCGACCACCCGGAAGGTCTCGTCTGTGCAGTCGATGTCCTTGGGATCGGCGTCGAGCTTGGCCGCCGCCGCCTCGACCAGGATCTCCCTCAGCCTGGTTGCCGCTTCGATCGCCGCATTGCCGCACATGAAGGTCACACGGGACGAATAGGAGCCGTTGTCCTTGGGCGTGATCGCGCTGTCGTTTGCGATCACGCGGATGCGGCCCAGATCGACGCCGAGCACTTCCGCCACCGTCTGGGTCAGCATGGTCGATGACCCCTGCCCGATATCGGCCGCGCCGGTCAGGATGGTGACGGAGGCATCGAAATCGAGCTTCAGATTGACGGTCGCATGGGGCTCACCGGTCCAGTGGACCGGTTTCGGCGCGCCGGTGATGTAGTGCGAGCAGGCGACCCCCAGGCCGCGATCGGGCCCGAGCTTGCCGGCCCGCTCGCGCCAGCCGCTGGCCTGCTCCACCCAGTCCAGGCACTGGGGCAGCCCGTAAGTGTTGATCTTGACGCCGTTGATGGTCTCGGTCGGTGCGGTCAGGAGGTTCCGCCGTCTGAGCTCGAACGGGTCGATGCCGAGCCTCCCGGCAATCAGGTCCATCATGGATTCGAAGGCAAAGCGGACATTGACGCCGCCATGGCCGCGCATCGCCGTGCAGGCGGGCATGTTGGTGTAGACCCGGTAGCCGTCATATTTGATCGCCGGCAGGTCGTAGATCGAATTCAGGAAGGCACCGTTATAGAGCACGGTGATGATGCCGTAGCAGGCATAGGCCCCGCCGGTCTGCACGGTCTCGCAGGCACATGCGGTCAACCTGCCGTCCCCGGTCACCCCGACTTTCAGACGCATCCGGGTTTCGGGCCGGCCACCGCGGGTGAGATAGGTTTCCTCGCGGCTCAGCTTCATCATGACCTTGCCGCCCGCGGCCCGCGCCAGCAGACCGGCGATGAGCTCGTGGTTGAGAGCATCGGTGCGCGCGCCGAAACCGCCCCCGATAAAGGGTTTGATGACGCGGATCTGCGCCTGGTCCATCTCCATGACCTTGGCGAGCGCGCGGTGCAGGTAATAGGGCACCTGGGTGCAGGAATGGACCGTCAGCCTGTCGCGTTCGGGATCGTATTCGGCAAGCGTCGCATTGGGCTCCATCTGCACATGGGTGACCTCGGCATTGTGGAACGTCTCCTCGAGGATCACGTCGGCGGCCTCGAACCCGCCGGCGACGTCGCCCAGTTCGTAATGGACCTCACGCTCCAGATTGCCCGGCCGCTCGGCATGAAGGTCGATCGCATCGCGCGCGCGCGCATCATCGGGCGTGAAGTAAGCCGGCAGTTCCCTGATCTCGAGCTTGATCAGGCCGAGCGCACGTTCCGCCGTCTGGTGGTCAACCGCGGACACGGCCGCGACCGCGTCGCCCTTGAAGCGCACCTTGCCGCGGGCCAGGGCAAATTCGTTCTCGGCGATCGGCAGGATGCCGAAAGGTTGCGGACAGACATCTCCGGTGATGACGGCCACGACCCCGGGCAGCGCTTCCGCCGCGGAGGTGTCGACGGACACCAGATCGCCATGGCTGCACGGACTGCGCAGAATGCGGCCGACCAGGGTGTCGGCGCTCAGGATGTCGGCGCTGAACTGCGCCCGCCCGGTGACCTTCTCGACGCCGTCGACCAGCGGCACACGTTCGCCGACCCGCCCATGCGTTGGCGTTCCCGCGGTCTTGAGCATCATTCGGCCTCCCTGTGGGCCGCGGCCTCGAACACGGACTCTATGATTTTGACATAGCCGGTGCAGCGGCAGATGTTGCCGGCGAGCGCATCCCTGATCTCCTGCTCGGTCGGCTGCGGGTTCTCGCGCAACAGAGCCTCCGACGCCATGATCATTCCAGGCGTGCAATAGCCGCACTGGCTGCCGAGCTTTTCGTGAAACGCCCTCTGGACCGCGCCGGGGCGGCCGTTGCGTGTCAGACCTTCGACCGTCTCCACGTCGCGGCCGGCACAGCTTTGGGCGAGCGTGACGCAGGACAGCCGCGGCTCGCCGTCGACAAGGACCGTGCACGCACCGCACTCGCCGCCATCGCAGCCCATTTTGGTGCCGGTCAGGCCGACGATCTCGCGGAGGTAGTCGACGAGCAGCACGTTGCCCGCAACCGCATCGGCCCTGGCGCGGCCGTTGACGGTCGGTTCCAGGATTTCGGTCATGGTCCTGAGCTCCCAATTCTGCCCGCTACTCGGCCCGAGATCCTGCGCCTCGGGCGTTGACATCCGCCGCTCTCCCCGCCGGCGCAGCTTGAAAC
>JBPCWF010000475.1:0-3790 GCA_051009775.1 Hyphomicrobiales bacterium
CAAAGGCAAGAGGAAACGCAGCGCCGCACGGATACCCCTCTGCTGAGAGTTTCAGAGGCCAAGGTCGGGGACGACTCCGGCCGGGTCGATTTCACACTCTACCCGGGCGAGGTTGTCGGCATCACCGGGCTCGACGGTCAGGGTCAGGCGGATTTCGTTCGGGCTATCGCGGGCGTGCAGTCACTGCGCGCCGGACGGATTATGTCTGTTTACGACCAGACCGCTCATGCGGTGTCCGATCTCCGTTCCGCGCGAGACAACGGCATCACCTACGTCTCTGGCGACCGCAAGAACGAAGGTATCTATGCCAATCTTTCGATCTTCGAGAACCTGGCTCTGTCCGTGTATCACGAACATCGCGCGGGAGGGTGGCTGAACCTCATCAACCGCACCAAGTTGCAGCCAATCTTCGACTGGGAGACGGACAAGCTCTCCGTCAAAATGGCGGGTCCCAACGATCTGATCACGTCGCTTTCCGGCGGCAATCAGCAGAAGGTCCTGATCGCCAGAGCCTTCGCTGAGAAGCCCTCCGTCCTGGTTCTGAACGATCCGGCCCGGGGCATCGATGTCGGCGCCAAATTCGATCTCTACCGGAACCTGCGGAGTTTCGCGGCTCGCGGGAATGCGGTTGTGTTCCTGTCTTCCGAAACCGAAGAGTTTCTCAACCTCTGCTCCCGGGTGCTGGTCTTCCGCAACGGCTCCATCTCGAACGACTTCGACCCGCCATTCGACAGCCATGTCATCCTCAACGCCATGTTCGGCAGGCGCGGCCCGGCACTGCTGCCCGGCGAAGCCGTCGCCGAAGAGAACCCGCATCACGCATCGGGCAACGGCGTAACGCGTAAGCCGGCCCGCGGCCGCGGCGGGATCGGCGAGGACGGCCGACCGATCGCGCGGCCGGTGCATTTGGTCCCCGCTCAACCGAAAGCCGATCTGATGAATCAATCCGGATTCCTGCTCCAGTGTCCTGACTTCGCCCAAGGCGAGACAATCCCTGTCCGATTTGTCGAAGACAGCGACGTATCCCCTTGCCTGCGCTGGAGCAACGTTCCGGACGGCACCATGAGCTTTGCCCTGTCGGTGACCGATCCCGATCTGCCGCCGGAGTTCGACTTTCCACGCAGCTTTGCGCACTGGCTTGTCTACAATATCCCCGCAGGTGTGCGGGAGTTGCCGGAAGGCGCAAGCCGCAGCTTGGCGCTGCCCGCAGGTGCACAGGAGCTGAACAGCGATTTCGTATCCTTCGGAATCCCAGGATTCGGAACCGGCTGGGGCGGACCTTGGCCGCCGGACCGGGAACATCGTTACGTCTTCACACTCTACGCCTTGAAGGCGCCAAAACTCATACTTCCAGAACATGCCGACCTTGTCGCGTTCGCGGCTGAGGTCGCGCCGGTCGCGATCGACCAGGCTCTGTTCACGGCGGTCTACGGACCGGCCCGGAAGACCCTGCCAACCGCAGATGAAGTTACCGAAACCACAGGAGGAGAGCATGAGTAGCTACGGCAGCAGAAAAAGCTTCGATCTCGAATGGGTCGAACGCTGGGCGCGCTGCGTCAACGAAGATCGGATCCTGCCGGTGATCGGTAGGTTCTTCAATAATCGCTTTGTGCTCGGAGTGGACGAGACCGAGTATCTCGTCGAAGTCCGGGACGGGAAAGTCACCCGGATCTCCGAAGGTCTCGCGCCGAACGACATGGGTTACGACTTCGGCCTGAAGGCGCCGTCCAGCGCATGGGCCAAATTCGCTCAGCGCGTTCCGCCGCCGATGTTCAACGACATCTGGGCAATGGCCCATCCGCTGCACAAGCAGCTCATAATCGAGGGGAACCAACTCCCCTTCTGGCAGAACCTGCGTGCGCTCACGCGCATGCTCTCGCTTATGCGTGAAGTGTGAAGGGCACCGACATCATGAACCAGCACGATCCTATTGTCGGCCGCTACGTCTACATCGAGTGTGAAGGTAAGACGTACCGGACCTATTACGAAGAAGTTGGCGAGGGCATCCCCCTTGTTTGCCTGCACACGGCCGGTACCGACGGGCGCCAATACCGCCATCAGCTGTGTGATCCCGATATTACGGCCAACTTCCGCGTCATTGCGTTCGACATGCCCTGGCACGGCAAGTCCATTCCGCCCTCCGACTTCTATCTCATGGAGGACGAGTACAAGCTGACGTCCCGTTTCTACACGGAGTTCATCGTGGCGTTCTGCCGTGCGCTTGAATTGGACAAGCCGGTCATCATGGGACAGTCGATGGGCGGCAATGTCTGTCTGCCACTCGCCCTGAAATACGAGAACGAGTTCTCCGCGCTGATTGCGCTCGAGGCCTGCGACCACTCACCCGGCTGGTGGATCGAGCCGCTGCACCACCCGCACATTCATGGCGGCGAAGTGGTGGCCACTGCCGTTTTTGGCCTGATGAGCCCGGAAAGCCCCGATGAGTACCGCTGGGAAACCTGGTGGTACTACTCGCAGGGCGGACCCGGCATCTTCAAGGGCGATCTCTACTTCTATTCCGTCGACAGCGATTTTCGCGACCAGGTGCACAAGATCTCCGGCAGGTTGCCGATCTACTTCCTGACCGGCGACTACGACTTCGCCTGCACCCCCGAAATGACGCAGCAGACGGCCGAGAAGGTCAAGAATTCCGAGTGCACCATCTTCTCCGGTGGACACTTCCCCACATCGGAGGATCCGGCGAAGTTCAAGGACGTGATCTCCCCGGTCCTGAAGAAGATCGTGCAGAACGACCCGGCGCGCAGGGGCGCGGGCGACGGGGTCCGTTCCCTTGCCGCGGTACGCGAACATTCGGGCTCGGAGCGTCCGGCCGAGCGCCGTGTGATCGAACTGTGATGAGGGGGGCGGACATGCTGTGCCGCGTCCGGCCTGCCGGCGAATGCCCGGAACCATGCTGCCATGACTGAGCGGTCGTCATCGACCAGTACCTATTTGCTGGTGCCGATCCTGCTGATCGCGGTGCTCCTCAGCACTGCAGCCATCAGGGGGCCGAACCTGGTTTCGATGTCCGGCTTCGGCAGCGCGATCATCGTCGCTGCACCGCTCACTCTGGCGACCTATGCACTGATGTCGTTGGCCGTGGCGGGGCGTGGCACCGTCGATCTGGCGGTCGGGCCGCTCCTCGCGTTCATCAATGTGTCCATCGTCAAGCTCAACATGCTGGGCGTTGTAACCGGTCCCTTTGGGGGCTTCATTGTGGCGCTTGGCATCGGCGTGCTCTACCAGGTTTTCTTTGCCCTCGTGGTGATCTGGGTTCGGGTACAGCCGATAATCGTCGCGTTGTCCGGCTTCCTGGCGCTCACGGGCATCAACCTCGTGATCTTGCCCCGACCCGGTGGTATTGCCCCGGAATGGATGGGCAACTGGGGACTCGGCACGACGATCTTCTCACCCGTCCTGCTCATCGTGCTCGTCGCAACGGCGGGGTGGTTGCTGTTCACGCTGACATCGTTCTACGCCAACCTGCGGATGATGGGGTATGACGAGCGTGCGGCCTGGACTTCTGGTGTCAGGATCAACATCGTGCGCATTGGCGCGCATGTTATTGCGGGGCTATTCGTAGGTCTCGGAGCAATCTGCTACACGGCGCTGATCTCGTCTGGGGATCCTACCCAGGGCACCACCATGACGCTCACCGCCGTCACCGCACTGGTGCTCGGCGGGGTCAGCCTGGCGGGCGGACGCGGCGGTGTGACGGGCGCTCTTCTCGGCGCACTCAACCTGTTCCTGATCGGCTACGTGCTGTCTACGTTCAACTTCGGTGCGGTGC
>JBPCWF010000476.1:0-3751 GCA_051009775.1 Hyphomicrobiales bacterium
AGACGATGTCGCGGCCGCGCCGTGACTGGGCCACCTGCCGGGCCAGGAACTCCTCGCCCTCTTCGACCGCCGTGATGCAGGCGCGCTGCATGAAGGCCGCCGTTCCGGAAGTGTTGTACTGGATAAGGTTCTCGATCACCTGGCCTATCGCCCGGGGCGCCTGGATCCAGCTGACCCGCCAACCGGTCATCGCCCAGTTCTTGGAGAAGGTGTTGACCATCATGAACTGCTCTTCCGGGTCGCAGACCTCATGGAAGGACGGCGGCAGGGCGCCCTCATCGGCACCGGGTCCGTAGTAGAACCGGGCATAGACCTCGTCGGCCACGAGCCAGATGCCGCGCGCGCGGCAGAAATCCCGGACCGCCAGGATATCGCCGGCGCTCATGATCCAGCCGAGCGGATTGCTTGGCGTGTTGATGCAGATCGCGCGGGTGCGCGGCGAAACCGCGTCGAACAGCTCGTCCAGATCGAGCGACCATGCGCCATTGGCGAAGTGCAGGGGCACTTCGACCGGCCTGACGCCCGCGAGCCGCATGGGCGCGGGGTAGTTGGTCCAGGCCGGGCTCGGCACGACGATCTCGTCGTCCTCGCCGGCGATCGCCTGTATCACCGTCTGCATGGCCTGCATGCCGGAGCCGGTGACGAAGAAGTTCTCCGGATCGAAGCTCCTGCCGTAAAGCCTTGTGTGATAGTCGGCCAGCGCCTGGCGCAGCGGCGGCAGGCCGCGCTGGTAGGTGTAGAAGGTCTCGCCCGCCTCCAGCGATTTGACCGCGGACTCGTAGATGAAACGGGGTGTCGGCAGATCGCCCTGGCCGACCCAGAGCGGGATGATCCCCTCGCGGTCGCGGCCATAGTTGAAGGTCTGGATGATGCCGCTCTCGGGCTCGGCGCGGGCGGACGGTTTGAGCGTGCCCAGAATGCGTTCCGGGTCGGTTAGCTGTGCGTGATCGATGGACATTGGGTGCGAACTCCTGGTGCCTGTGGCGGGATATAGGCTCGGGCTCAGGCCGTCAACCGGGCCCAGGGGCAATCAGGAAGGCAAAACGCCGGAACCCCCTGCGGTCCCGGCGTTCAGACATCGGTTGTGAAGGCTTGGTTTACTTCGCGGCTTTGAGGGCGTCCCTGATCTCTTCCAGCAGCACTTCCGAGCGCGGCGGCTCCGCAGGCTCAGCCGGCGCGGCTTCCTCTTCACGCTTCATCCGGTTCATCGCCTTGACGACCAGGAACATGCACCAGGCGACGATCACAAACGCGATCACCGCGTTGATGAAGACGCCGATGTTCATGGTGACGGCTCCAGCCTCCTTGGCCGCCGCGAGCGTGGCCGCCGGCTCCCCTTTGAGCGTTACGAACATGTTGGTGAAGTCGACGCCGCCGGTAACGATGGCCACGACCGGCATAATGATGTCGCCCACCAGGGATTTGACGATGGTACCGAATGCGGCGCCGATAATGATGCCGATCGCCATGTCCATGACATTGCCCTTGATGGCAAATTCCTTGAACTCTTTAAGCATTTCCTCTCCTCGCGATAGCAGACCGTCAATCCGCCGGCCTTGCCTGTGTCATGCTTCCCGCCCGGCCGGAAGCCATTCGCACGCCCCCCGAGCGCCGCGCAGTCTACGGTTTTTCCGCATGTGAGTGAACGGTTTAATTGGCATGCAAATGAGATCCGGCGGCAACATGGTTAGCGGCCAAAACCCGCCCTGCTGGACACCCGTTTCGCCCCTGAGCTAACCTGTCCACCGAAGGACCGCGCGGGACGGTCCGAGGGAGACTATGCTGAACGGCTGGACCATACTTGCCGTCGCGCTGGGTTATCTGGGCCTGCTGTTCGCGATCGCAAGTTACGGCGACAGACTGGCGCAGACGCGCCCGCGCGGACATGCGCGTCCGATCGTCTATGCCCTGAGCCTCGGTGTCTACTGCACATCCTGGACCTTCTTCGGCAGTGTCGGGCTTGCGGCCAAGTCCGGCTTCGACTTCCTGCCGATCTATATCGGCCCGATCATCATGTTCGCCGTCGGCTGGCCGCTGCTGCGCCGGATCGCGGAGCTGTCGAAGCGCCAGAACATCACCTCGATCGCCGACTTCATCGCCGCGCGCTACGGCAAGTCCCAGGGGCTCGGCGCGCTGGTCGCGGTGATCGCGGTGATCGGCGTGCTGCCCTACATCTCGCTGCAGCTCAAGGCCGTCTCCGTCTCGCTCGAAACCCTTCTGGCCAATTCGCGCGCACTCGCGCCGGCCCATTTCGACGTGCCCGTGATCAACGATCTTGCCCTGATGGTGACCATCACCATGGCCGTGTTCACGGTGCTGTTCGGCACAAGACATATCGACGCGACCGAGCATCAGGACGGGCTGATCATGGCGATCGCCGCAGAGTCCGTGGTCAAGCTCACGGCGTTTCTTCTGGTCGGGGCCTATGTCACCTTCGTCATGTTCGATGGCTGGGCGCTTCTTGAGCAGGCCCGTGCGCGGCCGGAAATCACGGAACTGTTCACCCGTGGCTTCGATGGCGGAAGGTGGCTGACCATGACGCTGTTGAGCATGATAGCGATCATGCTGCTGCCGCGGCAGTTTCACGTCGCCATTGTCGAAAACGCCAATGTCTCGGACATCCGCAAGGCGGCCTGGCTGTTTCCGGTCTATCTGGTGGCGATCAATCTGTTCGTGGTGCCGATCGCCATCGCCGGCCTCCTGACTTTCTCTGGCGGGGCGACCGACGCCGACACCTTCGTGCTCGCCCTGCCGATGGCGGCCGACCAGCCCCTGGTCACCCTCGCAGCCTTCATCGGCGGATTGTCCGCGGCGACCGCCATGGTCATCGTCGCCACCATCGCGCTCTCCATCATGGTGTGCAACGACCTGGTGGTACCGGTGATCCTGCGGCATCGCGAGATGACCGAGGACCCGCGCGAGGACATGGGCCGCCTGCTGCTCAACATCCGGCGCGGCGCCATCTTCGCGATCCTGGTGCTCGCCTATTTCTACTATCACATGGTCGGCGACTCCTTCGCGCTCGCCTCCATCGGCCTGTTGTCGTTCGCCGCCATTGCCCAGTTCGCACCGGCCTTCTTCGGCGGACTGATCTGGCGCCGGGCGACCAAGCGCGGCGCGATCGCCGGTATCCTGGCGGGCTTCGCCATGTGGAGCTACACGCTGGCAGTACCGTCGTTCGTCGATTCCGGCTGGCTGCCGGCAGCGATCCTTGCCGACGGGCCGTTCGGCCTCGGCATCCTGCGCCCGCGCATGCTGTTCAATCTTGAATTCGATCCGCTGACCCACGGTGTTCTCTGGAGCCTGGCATGCAACGTCGGCGCCTATATCGTGTTCTCGCTTCTGTCCCAGCCGCAGCCGATCGAGCGGCTCCAGGCCAACAGCTTCGTCTCCACCGAGCTGCCGGCGGCGACACCCAATTTCCGCCTGTGGCGGACACAGCTCAAGGTCGGCGACCTGAAGACCACGGTGGCGCGCTATCTTGGCGAAACCCGCACCGCCCGGGCGTTCACCGAGTTCGCGCACAGCCGGAACCTCGAGCTCGACGATGATCTCGAAGCCGATATCCGGCTCATGCGGTTCACCGAGCACCTGCTCGCCAGCGCCGTCGGAGCGGCCTCGTCCAGGCTGGTCATGGCGCTCCTGATCGAGCGGCGCAGCCCCAACCGCACGGGAACCATGAGGTTGCTGGACGATGCGTCGGACGCAATCCAGTACAATCGGGATCTCCTGCAGTCGGCCATCGACCATG
>JBPCWF010000477.1:0-9312 GCA_051009775.1 Hyphomicrobiales bacterium
CGGGGTCTCCTCGCTGTCGAAGGCGGCAATGCGCCGGATCAGCCCGTCGAGAGCGTCACCGGCAAGCTCCATGGCGCCGTGCTTGCCCGGCTCCCTGACTTCGCCGGCCGGTTCGCCCCCGGACAGGCGGATGAAGACCAGCCGGTCGGCCGTGACCTTGCCGGCATTCTTGAACCCGCCCTCGGCCGCGATCGCCGCCTCGAGCGGCAGCTGCGGCGCGAGCCCGCTCGCCATCTGTTTTTCAGACGGCGCCTGCCCGGTCTTGTAGTCGATGATCGTGGCGCCGCCGGCCGGGCTTATATCGATGCGGTCGGCCCGGGCGTTGAGCCTGAACGGACCGGCAGGGCCATCGATCACGATCTCGCCTGAGACCTCGGTCAGGCGCTTTGCGATATCGCGGTCGTCAAACAGATCCTGGTCGATCAGCCAGCGCGCGGCACGTTCGAACCTGGGCCACCAGAAGGCGTCGACATCTGGGTAGTCAAGATAAGCCCGGAAGACCTCGCGGCCGACGCCGAGCAGGCCATCGAGGGTGACAGGATGACCGTCCCGGACGAAGCGGTGCAGCACGTCATGGATGATGCTGCCACGCTCGGCGGCGGCGGGGTCGGCAGCGAGCGCTGCAAGCGGTTCGAGCCTGAGGATCGCGCGGGCGAATGTGGCATAGGGGTCGCGGATCCATTCCTCGACCCGGGTCACGCTCATGCGGCGCGGTCGGACCGCCACCGGCGGCCGGGGTTCCGGCCGTGCAATCGGCTTGTAGGCATCGGTATGGTCGATGCCGAGCGACCAGGACACCCATTGGGCATCGGCCATGCCGTCGCCGGCGCCCGCCATGCCGCTCAGGAGCGCGCGCAGGCGCAACAGCCAGCGCGACGGCACGACCGGGGTACCGTCGATCTTTTCCGCGTGGGTCAGATAGACCCGGCCCGCCGCCGTGGCCTGGGCGAAGTCATGGGCGGTGAGGCCGATGCGCCGCTCCGGGGGTTCGAGCCCGATGCCCGACCGCATCGGCCGGTTGAGCCAGGCGTCGGTCATCGCCTGCGGCGGCCAGATGCCCTCGTTGAGCCCGCCGAGGATGACGACATCGGCCTGCATCAGCCTCGCCTCGAGCAGCCCCCAGATGGAGAGCCTGGGATGACGCCCGAAGCGGGGCCTGACAAGCATGCCGGACATGAGGCTCGACAGGAACGGCCCGTAATCCTGCGGATCGGACAGCGGAACCTGGCTTTCGCCCTCGAGCAGCCCTGAGAAGAACCCGGCAAGCGCCTCGCCGGCATCCCCCTGCCACAGGTTCGACGC
Source organism: Hyphomicrobiales bacterium (assembly GCA_051009775.1). Lineage (GTDB taxonomy): Bacteria > Pseudomonadota > Alphaproteobacteria > Rhizobiales > JAJFHB01 > JBPCWF01. The sequence goes on from JBPCWF010000477.1 coordinate 1,303, forward strand.
CGTGTCCTCCGCCTCACCGGGCAGCGCACAGGCGGCCTCCGCGGCCTTGAGATGGGCGCGGATCAGGTCGCCCGGCGCCTCGATGCCCGCGCCGTCATAAAGTGCCGCCAGCGGGTCAAGCACGGCCTCCAGGCGCTCAAGGAAAGCACCGAGCGCCGCCCAGTCTTCGGGCGCGATGCGCTCTACCGCTGGATGCGGACGCATCATCGGACCGCGTTCCCCCTCCGCCCGGCCCGCGATCACCCGGCGCAGGCCGTCTATGCCCTGCGGCGGCGCCGGCCCCCTTAGGGCGGCGATCTCGAGCAGGCCGGCGAGCCGCCTGACCTCGGCCGGCGCGAGGCCGAATGCGGCGAGCGGATGTTTGAGCAGCGCCAGCAGAGGCACCGCCGAAAGACCGCCGGCAACCGCATCGACCAGCAGCAGCGCGAAGGTGCCTTCCGGCGTGGCGGCCAGCGGCGTGCCGGCGGAATCGTCGACCTCCAGATGCCATCGGGCCAGTTCCGCCGCCACCCGCCGGGCAAGACTGCGGTCGGGGGTCACCAGAGCGGCTGTGCGTCCGGGCTCATCGAGTGTGCGGCGCATGATCAGCGCGATCGACAGCGCCTCGTCGCGCCGGGTCGGCGCGGTGATGACGCGCATGCCGTCGAGCGCCGGCGCAAGGTCCTCGGGCGCGAATGCGTGCACCGCCTCGGCCCAGCGATCGGTCGCCTCGGCCGGGCGCATCACTTCGCTCAGGAAGCGGACACGCACGGCGCGCTGCGGCCCAGACCCGGTTCCAGGCAGGGGACGCACGCCCTCGCGCGTGATGCCCATGCGGTCGAGCAACTGCTTCATGCCATAGTGCGGGTGCTCCGGGCCGATCCCGGCCCAGGCCGCGTCGTCCAGGGTCATGTCGAGCCCGGGCAGGACCAGCGCACCGCCGGGCAGGCCGGCGATGACGCCCAGAAGATCGGCGGTCGCGGGGATGCTGCCGGTCGAACCGGCCGCGATGATCGGCGTGGCGCACCCGTCCGCCTCCAGGCGCCGGGCCTCTGCGGCGAGCAGCAGGTTGCGGCGCGCCATCGGGTTCATCAGTTCCAGGCGCTCCAGCTCGCGCGGCAAAGACACCCGCAACAGATCGAGGAACGACAGGGACGCCTGCCAGTGGGCGGAGAATTCGCTGTCGACCAGATCTTCGAGCGCGCTCCAGTCGGCCTGCTCGGTTTCGAACATATCGATCAGCCGGGCGAGATCCGCCGCCAGCAAGGCGGCCTGGGCCGGGGTCTGGATCGACGCGGTGCGGGCCGCGGGCTCCTGGCTGCGCGCCCAGTCCAGAATGAACCGGGTCAGCAGCAGCCGGCGCTGGAGCGGCGCTATGGCCGGGCCGATATCGAGCTCCTGCGGGTCCGGGCCGCCACCCAGCATCAACTCGTCTTCGTCGACATCGCCCAGCGGCGTGATGCGTGGCAGCAACTGCGCGCCTTCGCCCGAAGCCTCCAGGAACACGTCGATCAGCGCGCGGGCGGCGCGCCGGGTCGGCACCATGATGCGATAGCCGATGAGCGAGACCGGATCGGGCGGGCTGGTGCCGGGATGAGGCAAACCGCCATCCAGAACGGCGCGGGCGAGCGCGCGCAGGAACGGCGTGCCCGGCGGGACGGAATATACGGTCGGTTCGGCGGTTCGCCGGGTCATGATCAGGGCCCGCCGGCACTCAGCTCCGCAAGGCGCTGCTCGGCCTCGGCAAGCGCCTCCGGCGTGCCCACATGCATCCACAAGCCGTCGAACACGACACCGTGGAGACGGCCCCGCTCAATCGCGCGGTCCCACAACAGGTTCATCGAGAACGGCCCCTCGGGCAGGTCGCGGAAGATCCGCGGATGGGCGAGATAGATGCCTGTGTTGACATAAGGCGCGGTGTCGCCGGCGCGGCGCACCAGCCGGCCGGAGGGATCGAGGCTGAAGTCTCCCGGGCCGCTGAAGCCGAGCGCGTCCCCGGTCGGGCAAAGCGCAAGCAGGCAGTCCATTTCATCGTCGTGCCAGCCCATGCGCAGCCGGTCGAGCATCGGGGTTTCGCCTTCGAGCCAGACCGAGTCGGAGTTCAGCACATAGAACGCGGCCTGACCGAGTTCGGGCAGCGCCCGAGCCAGCCCGCCACCGGTGTCGAGCAGGAGATCGCGCTCGTCGGAGACGGCGATGTCGATCCCGGTGCGGGCCGCGACATGGCGCTCGACCTGATCGGCGAAGTGATGGACATTGACCACGGCCCGCCCGATACCCGCCGCCTCGAGCCGCTCGAAGGCATGGTCGAGCAGAGCCCGGCCGGCAAGCCTGACCAGAGGCTTCGGTAGGGTGTCGGTCAGCGGGCGCATGCGGGTGCCGCGCCCGGCGGCCAGGATCATCGCCGCCGACCCGGCCTCACCGTCGTTCCTGTGTCCGCTCGCTGGCATGTCGCTCACCCTGTTCCGTTTCCGGCCTTGATCCGATCGGCATGCGGCAGATGGCTGTCGTACCAGCGCTTCATGTCCGCCAGTGCCGGATGGGCGAGGTTGCGCTCGAGATAGCCCGATACCCTTGGCATGTGGCGCAGATAGATCGGCTTGCCGTCGCGGCGGTCGAGCCGGGCGAAGATGCCGAGGATCTTGGAACAGCGCTGGGTGCCGAGAACGGCATAGGCCGCACGGAACGCTTGCGCGTCGAAACCCGGGTCCCTCTCCGTCCGCCGCTCGACGTAATAATCGAACAGCCTGATTTCGCGCTCCGGACTGACATCGATGCGGGCATCCTGCAGGAGCGACACCAGATCGTATGCCGCATGGCCCATCATCGCATCCTGATAGTCGATCAGGCCGATGCGGTGCAGACCGTCGCGGTCCGGCAGCCAGAGCAGATTGGGCGAATGGTAGTCGCGCAGCACCCAGACCGGGCGGTCGCCTGTAAGCCGGGCGAAACATGCCTCGGAAATCTCCGTGAATGCGGCGCGCGCCGTTGCATCGGGCATGTCCGTCCTGAGCAGGGGCCAGAACCAGTCGAGCACGAGATCGGCCTCGAAATGCAGCGTGCCGCTGTCGTAGGCGTGGAGAACATGTTCACCGCCGCCGGGCAGCGGAAGGTTCGCCGGGCAGGCGCTGGCGCCGATGTGGACGAGAACGTCGCAGGCCGCGGCATAGGCCCGTTCGGTGTCTTCGCCTTCCGGCGGCAGGCGCCCGAATACGAGATCGCCGAAATCCTCGATAAGGAGCAGGCCGTGCGCCACGTCGTGGGCATAGATCTCCGGTGCGTTGAGGCCGAGCGCCCGCAACGCCTGGGTCATGGCAACCACGGCGCGGACGTCCTCGGCCAGATGCACGAGCGTGCTGTAGGACTTGCCGTCGCGCACCGGCACGTCATCGGTCCTTGCCGGCATATCCATCAGGAGGGCGTCCGGCCCGCCGTCGCGGATGAGCCGCTCGTAGCGCCGGGTCGACGCATCGCCCTGGAAGTAGGTTCTGGTCGCGGCGGCCCAGTCGGAACCGGCGATAAAGCCGGCGGTCGCCGCCATATGAACAACCCTGGCCTGCCACAGGCCGTGGCCGGTGATCGCCACATTACGGGCTCCGTCGCCGCCATCGGTGAGCGCGATGTCGAGCCGGTCGGGCGGCAGCAGGTCCGCCATCCGGTCCGGCCATTCGATCAGTACCGTCCCCTGGGCGACCGCGTCATCGACGCCGAGCTCGGGCAACTCCTGCGGCTGCTCGATCCGGTAGAGGTCGAAATGGAACACCGGCACCCGGGTGAACTCATAGGACTGGACCAGGGTGAAGGTCGGGCTCGGCACGTCGAAACCGCCGGTGCCCGGCGCCAGCGCATGGATGACGGCGCGCGCCAGGGTGGTCTTGCCGGTGCCGAGATCGCCGCTCAGCGTGACCACATCGCCCGCTTTCAGGTAAAGCGAGAGTTCGCGCCCGAGGCGGTCGGTCGCGGCTTCGTCGTCGAGCCTGAGCGACCAGGTGTTTTGCTGCGAGGAAGTGAGCATGTGCTCTGCCGGTCAACAGGCCTTAGGCGCTCTTCGACTGGAGCGCTGCCGCTTCCGGGGCTGCTTCAGCCAAGGCCTTGTTGTTGTTTTCATCGTCCAGGTTTTCCGGCCCGTTGATCGGCAGCCAGCATACCATGGTCGTGCCCTCGTTGGGCGCGGATTCGACATCGACAGAACCGCCGTGAAGCTCGACGAAACTCTTGACGATGGACAGGCCCAGGCCCGGACCGCGGTGGTCGGCACCGGAGCTGCGCGACTGGAAGCGTTCGAACACCATGTCCCTGAATTCCGGATCGATGCCCTTGCCCATATCGGTTACCCAGATCCGCACCCGGCCGCCTTCCGGCTGGCAGCCCATGAACAGTTTGCCGTTGGCCTGGCTGAAGCCGATGGCATTGGACAGGAGGTTGAACAGCACCTGGGTCAGCCTGCTCTCGTCGGCGACCACGACGAGCGGCTGATCCGGCACCTCGATCTGCAGGGTCAGCCCGCGGTCCTTGATCCGGTCGCGCACCAGACCGCCGGCGGCCTCGAGGGTCTCCACGATGTCGACCGGTTCCAGCTTGAGCTCCATGGCGCCGGCGTCGATGGTGGCGAGATCGAGAATGGCGTCGATGATGCGCAGGAGCACATGGCTAGAACTCAGGATGTCGCTGACATACTCGCCCTGCTTGGCGTTCAGCTCGCCGGCAAGCCCCATGACCAGGCCGTCGGAGAACCCGATGATGTTGGTCAGCGGCGTGCGCAGCTCGTAGGACACATTCGAGATGAACTCGCTCTTCAGCTGGTCCGCTGCCTCGAGCGCCTCGGCCCGCTCGCGCAGCGCCTTCTCGATGCGCGACGAGTCGGTGATGTTGCTGTAGGTCAGAAGCGTGGCGCCATCGGGCAGCGGCACACTGGCGAAGGCGAAGACCGTGCCGTCCGGCCGGCTGATCCGCTTGGTCAGCGCGTGACGCTCGCTGCCGAGCGACGTGACCGCGTATTTCACCTCGTCCCAATGCGCGTCGTCATCGAGCAGCGGATGGCACTGCCGAATGATTTCGTCGATATGCGGCGCATCGCCGAGCGCGGCGCTGTCGAGCCGCCAGCTCTCCTGATAGGCCGGATTGTAAAGCTTGAGACGGCCGTCGCTGCCGAACAGGGCGACGCCTTCGTTGAGGTTGTCCAGGGTTTCGCGCTGGACGTTGATCAGTTCGTTGTAACCGCGCTCGAGCTCGATCCGCTCGGTGACGTTCTCATAAAGATAGGTGACGCCGCCGAACGGATGCTGTTCGGAGATCACGCGCAGGGTCTGGCCGTCTGGCAGATGCCACCAGTCCTCGTGCGGCTCGACCCTTGTATAGGCCTCGAGCTGGCGCGTTTTCCAGGCGCGGTAGTCGGCCTGTTCCGGCAGGCTCCGCGCCTCGCGCAGGACGTCGAGGATCTCGCTGTCGCTCGGTTGCTCGTTCAGCCATTCGATATCGAGCGACCAGAGCGAGGCGTAGGCGGCGTTATAGAAGCGGATGCGCTGGTCGGCGCCGAAAATGGCGACCGCGGTGGCCAGCTTGTCGAGCGTGCTGGCATGCGCCTGGATATGCCGCCGGAGTTCGTTCTGCGCTTCCTCCAGGTCGGTCATGTCGATGGCGAAGCCGGCGCTGCCGCCCTCGAAGGCGACGTCGATGACATCGACATTCTTGCGCTCGCCGGCCATGACCGCATGGGTCCGCTGGCGCACCACCGATTTGGCCGATAGCTCCTGCTGGGCGCGGCGGCGCTGCGCCGACTCGATCAGCTCGAGCTTATGCTCGACCACGTCGCCGACCCCGCCGGCCTCGACCGCGTTCAGATAGGCGCGGTTGGCCCAGGTGATGGCACGTTCATGATTGCGCACCCAGACCGGCATCGGCGCCTGGTCGAGGATCGCGGTGAGCATGGCGGCGCGTTGTTCGAGCATGCGGTACTGCTGCGCCACCTGCGACATTTCCAGCCGCTCTCCGGTGAGCCGTCTCAGCCGCAATGTGGCAAGCCCGCCGGCGGTGCGGCCGTCGGCCTCGAGCAGCTCGTCGGCACGAGTGCGGACCACGAAGTTGAACGCGGTGCCGTCCAGTTTGAGGCTCGCCAACCCCTGCGACAGGGTCTCGGCCGAGGCGATGTCCAGCCATTTCGGAAAATAGACCCAGTCTTCGTGTTTCTCCGGAACGCCTTTGACATCGGGCAGGCTGCCGCCGACGCGGTCGGGCATGCCGTCATTGCCGTTCCAGATGAACAGGAGATGCGGCTCGGCGGCCAGCAGGGTCTCGGTCTCGCTCAGGCGCTGCTCAAGCTCGGTCGCGCGCAGCCGCGCAACCGCTTCATCGCGCATGCTGCTGTAGCGGGTCAGCAGAGCCCAGGCGCTCAAGGTCGCGAGAAAACCGTATGCCAGCAAAGGAAAGGCGGTGCGCAGGGCGTCGGAGAAGGCCGCGGTGGCGATCGCGGTGTCGCCTTGTTGCGCGAAACCGGGGCTGGATATGGAGACGAGTAGCGCAGTCGATCCTAGGCCAGCCAACCCGGGCCAGAGGATTGCAATATGTCTGCGCTCAGCGAACATGCTGCCGCTTCTCCCCTTGCGACCGACCCACTGCCCCGAATGGAAACTGAGAACCTGAACAACTCAAGATTAGCGGCGAATCACGCCTGCGCCCGCCGGCCCAAGATATACTAGCAAAAACGCGCCATGCCCACCGCACAACCGAGAATTTTGCCCTTGACCGGAACGCTTCGGCACGAATGAGATTCGGCTTGGAGACGCAAAACGGCCTGCGGCGCCCCGGCCATACCGGAGCGCCTGCGCAATAGCGGTTCGGAAATTAGAGCATCGTTCCTGCGGATCAGTAGCGATACTGCTCGGGCTTGAACGGGCCCGCCTGGTCGATCCCCAGATAGCTCGCCTGCTGGTCGGACAGCTGGCTCAGCGACGCGCCGAGCTTCTCCAGATGCAGCATGGCGACCTTTTCGTCGAGATGCTTTGGCAGCACATAGACCCCGTTTCCGTAGGTGTCGCCGCGCTGCCACAATTCGATCTGGGCCAGCACCTGATTGGTGAAGGACGCGGACATGACGAAGCTCGGATGACCGGTGCCGCAGCCGAGATTGACCAGTCGGCCCTCGGCCAAGAGCGTGATGCGCTTGCCGTCCGGGAACTCGATCTCGTCGACCTGGGGCTTGACGCTCGCCCATTTGAAATTGCGCAGGCCGGCGACCTGGATCTCATTGTCGAAGTGGCCGATGTTGCACACGATCGCGCGGTCCTTCATGGCGCGCATATGGTCGACGGTGATGACGTCGATATTTCCGGTCGCCGTGACGAAAATATCACCACGCGGGGCGGACTGTTCCATGGTCTGGACTTCATAGCCTTCCATCGCAGCCTGCAGCGCGCAGATCGGATCGACCTCGGTGACCACGACGCGGCAGCCGGCATGGCGCAGGCTCTCAGCGGAGCCCTTGCCGACATCGCCGAAGCCAGCGACGACCGCCACCTTGCCGGCCATCATCACGTCGGTCGCACGGCGGATGCCGTCGACCAGGCTCTCACGGCAGCCGTATTTATTGTCGAACTTGGACTTGGTCACCGAATCGTTGACATTGATCGCGGAGAACTCGAGCGTGCCCTTTTTCTCCATGTCGTAGAGACGCAGCACACCGGTGGTGGTCTCCTCGGTCACGCCCTGGATGTTGTCTGCCAGTTCGGCGAACCAGCCCGGCTTCTCGGCCAGCGTCTTCTTGATCAGAGCGAACATGAACTCCGCTTCCTCGCTGTCGGGATTGTCGAGCACGGAAGGGTCCTGTTCGGCCTGTTTGCCGAGATGCACGAGCATTGTCGCATCGCCGCCGTCGTCGAGGATCATGTTGGGCGTGCCGCCGTCGGACCACTCGAAGATCTTGCGGGCATAGTCCCAGTATTCTTCCAGCGTTTCGCCCTTATAGGCGAAGACCGGCGTGCCGGTCGCGGCGATCGCCGCGGCGGCGTGGTCCTGGGTCGAAAAGATGTTGCACGA
>JBPCWF010000478.1:0-5806 GCA_051009775.1 Hyphomicrobiales bacterium
AAGTACAACAAGGTGGTCGATGCCTGGGCCAAGTGTACGGACCTGGTGGCCGACGAGATGATGGACCGGATTTCCGCGGTCGAGGTCGACAAGCCGACGGGCCGCGAGGCGCCGATCAACTCGATCTACATGATGGCGCATTCCGGTGCGCGTGGCTCCGCCGCGCAGATGAAGCAGCTCGCCGGCATGCGCGGGCTGATGGCCAAGCCGTCCGGTGAGATCATCGAAAGCCCGATCATCTCGAACTTCAAGGAAGGCCTCTCGGTGCTGGAGTACTTCAACTCCACCCACGGCGCCCGTAAGGGACTGGCCGACACGGCGCTCAAGACGGCCAACTCCGGCTATCTGACGCGCCGGCTGGTCGACGTCGCCCAGGACAGCATCATCCACGAGGACGATTGCGGCTCGGACAAGAGCATCCGGGTGACGGCGGTCGTCGATGCCGGTGAGATCGTCGTGTCGCTCGGCCAGCGTTCTCTTGGCCGCACCACGGCCGAGGACGTCAAGGACCCCTCGACCGGTGACCTGATCATCGCCCGCGGCGAGGAGATCACCGAGGAACGCGCCGAGAAGCTCGAGCAGGCCAACATCCAGGAACTGCAGATCCGTTCGGTGCTGACCTGCGATTCGCGCCAGGGCGTGTGCGCCAAGTGCTACGGTCGCGATCTGGCACGTGGCACGCCGGTCAACCACGGTGAGGCCGTCGGCGTCATCGCGGCGCAGTCGATCGGTGAGCCGGGCACCCAGCTGACCATGCGTACCTTCCATATCGGCGGTACCGCGCAGGTCATGCAGCAGTCCCTGATCGAGAGCAACCACGAAGGTGCGATCGAGATCCGCAACCGCAATGTCATCCGCGGCAGCGACAACGGCCTGATCGTCATGGGCCGGAACTCCGCCGTCGTGATCCTCGATGCCGACGGCAATGAACGCGCGGTTCACAAGGTGCCCTACGGCTCGCGCATTCACGTCGACGACGGTGACCAGGTCAAGCGCGGCACCCGTCTTGCCGAGTGGGATCCCTATACCCGCCCGATCATCACGGAAGTCGAAGGCACGGTCGAGTTCGAGGATGTCGTCGAAGGCGTCTCGATCAGCGAGGTCGCCGACGAAGCGACCGGCATCACCAACCGCGTGGTGGTCGACTGGCGGGCCAGCCCCCGCGGCGCCGACCTCAAGCCGGCCGTCGTGATCAAGGACAAGAAGGGCGAGATCGCCAAACTCGGCCGTGGCGGTGATGCACGCTATCTCCTGTCGGTCGACGCCATTCTGTCGGTCGAGCCCGGCTCCAAGGTCAACGCCGGCGACGTGCTCGCCCGGCTACCGTCCGAAAGCGCCAAGACCCGTGACATCACCGGCGGTCTGCCGCGTGTCGCCGAACTGTTCGAGGCGCGCCGGCCCAAGGACCACGCAATCATCGCGGAGATCGACGGCAAGATCGAATTTGCCCGCGATTACAAGAACAAGCGGCGGATCCGTATCAATCCGACCGACGAGTCGATCGAGCCGGCGGAGTATCTGATCCCGAAAGGCAAGCACCTGACGGTGCAGGAGGGCGACTTCATCGAGAAGGGCGAATACCTGCTCGACGGCCATCCCGCGCCGCACGACATTCTTGCCATTAAGGGCGTCGAGGAGCTTGCGTCCTATCTGGTCAACGAGATCCAGGAGGTCTACCGGCTGCAGGGCGTCAACATCAACGACAAGCACATCGAAGTGATCGTGCGCCAGATGCTGCAGAAGATCGAGGTCGACAATCCGGGCGAGACCTCCATGCTCGTCGGCGAGCAGGTCGATCGCATCGAGTTCCAGGATATCAACGCGGCCGCCGAGGCGGAGGGCAAGGAGCCGGCTGTCGGCAAGCATGTCCTGCTCGGCATCACCAAGGCGTCGCTGCAGACGCGCAGCTTCATTTCCGCGGCATCGTTCCAGGAAACCACGCGCGTGCTGACCGAAGCCTCGGTCAACGGCAAGGTCGATTCGCTGGAAGGCCTCAAGGAGAACGTCATCGTCGGCCGGCTGATCCCGGCGGGCACCGGCGGGGCGCTCACGCGCCATCAGCAGGTCGCCGACAAACGCGACAAGCTGATCATCGACGAGCGCGCCAAGCAGGCCGAGGTCGAAGGCGAGAGCGAAGTGCAGGCGCTGCCGGAGCCGTCGGACGGCGAAACGGCAGAGGCCCCGGCGGAATAACCGCCGCGCAAACACTCAAGACGGGGCTGCATCCGCGCGGGTGCAGCCCCGGACTGACCGCCACCGGCAAAGCGGTTTTTCCGGTAATTTCCGTCCCCGAACCGGTGCCATGTGCGCATATCGGTGCCGGGGATTGCGGCATCGGCGCCAAGGCTTCTGAAATCGTTCGATTTTCGTCATTTCAGGGGTTGACGATTCCCGGGGGCGTCAGTATGTTTCGCGCGATTTTCCTGGCGGCAGGTCGTAGGCGCTTTTTGCGTCCTAAACACTGCGCCAAACACTAGCAAAGTCAGGATGGCTCAAGACCTTTGGCCCGATGCGGCGGAAAGGTCCTCTGGTTTTGCATAGGCTGCTCCTCGGTGACCCCGAACGCGGCAGCCATGTTTGTTGTGCGCGCACGGTTGCCGGTGAAGGGCATTCAGGCGCGGGACGAGAAGGATTTTGGGCGAACATGCCGACGATCAACCAGTTGATCCGCAAGCCGCGGAAGGTGCCGGTCAAACGGAACAAGGTGCCGGCCATGGAAGCATGCCCGCAGAAGCGCGGCGTGTGCACCCGGGTCTACACGACCACGCCGAAGAAACCGAACTCGGCGCTCCGCAAGGTCGCGCGCGTGCGCCTGACCAACGGTTTTGAGGTCACGAGCTACATTCCGGGCGAAGGCCACAACCTGCAGGAGCACTCCGTGGTGCTGATCCGCGGCGGCCGTGTCAAGGATCTGCCCGGTGTGCGCTATCACATCGTGCGCGGCGTGCTCGATACCCAGGGCGTAAGCAGCCGTCGGCAGCGGCGCTCGAAATACGGCGCCAAGCGTCCGAAGTAGATATTCCCGTGCCGCGCGAAATTCACAACCGCGCGGCACGAACATTTTGGCACTGAGAACAAACAGCAAGGCTGAAGAGAGAGCGACATGTCACGCCGCCGCCGCGCAGAGAAACGAGACGTCATTCCGGACCCCAAATATACCGATCCGGTCGTCTCGAAGTTCATGAACAACCTGATGAAGGACGGCAAGAAGTCGGCCGCCGAGCGGATCGTCTATGGCGCCTTCGATCAGATGGAGAACAAGGCCAAGCAGGATCCGATCGCCTTGTTCCACCAGGCGCTGGAAAACGTCATGCCGGCGATCGAGGTGCGTTCGCGCCGGGTCGGCGGCGCGACCTATCAAGTCCCCGTCGAAGTGCGGCCGGACCGGCGCCAGGCGCTCGCCATTCGGTGGCTGATCACCGCGGCGCGCGGACGTAACGAAAACACAATGGTCGATCGCCTTTCCGGCGAACTGCTGGACGCGTCAAACAACCGTGGCACCGCCGTCAAGAAGCGGGAAGACACGCACCGGATGGCTGAAGCAAATCGTGCATTCTCGCACTATCGCTGGTGAAGACTGAAGAAGGTTGACAAGCCATGGCACGGACGACGCCCCTTTCAGACTATCGCAATATCGGCATCATGGCCCACATCGATGCGGGCAAGACGACGACGACCGAGCGCGTTCTCTATTATACCGGCCGCAGCCACAAGATCGGCGAGGTCCATGACGGCGCAGCCACCATGGACTGGATGGAGCAGGAACAGGAACGCGGCATCACCATTACGTCGGCAGCGACCACGTGCTTCTGGAACGACAAGCGCGTGAACATTATCGACACCCCCGGTCACGTGGATTTCACGATCGAGGTGGAGCGGTCGCTGCGGGTTCTGGACGGTGCAGTGGCCGTTTTCGATTCCGTCGCCGGCGTCGAGCCGCAGTCGGAGACCGTGTGGCGCCAGGCCGACAAATACGGCGTGCCGAGAATCTGCTTCGTCAACAAGATGGACCGGATCGGTGCCGACTTCTTCCGCTGTGTCGAGATGTTCAAGGACCGTCTCGGCGCGACGCCGCTCGTGCTGCAGCTGCCGGTCGGCGCTGAATCGGACTACAAGGGTCTGGTCGACCTGATCACCATGAAGGCGATCATCTGGAAAGACGAAAATCTCGGCGCCGAGTTCGAGGCCGTCGACATTCCCGACGACCTCAAGGCGCAGGCGGACGAGTATCGTGCGCAGCTGGTCGAGACCGCCGTCGAGATGGACGACGGGGCGATGGAGGCTTACCTGGACGGTACGGAGCCCGATGAGGACACGCTCAAGCGGCTGATCCGGACCGGCACCATCAACCAGGCTTTCGTTCCCGTGCTGAACGGTTCGGCGTTCAAGAACAAGGGCGTGCAGCCGCTGCTCGACGCGGTGGTCGATTACCTGCCGTCGCCGCTTGAAGTGCCGGCGATCAAGGGCATAGACGTCAAGACGGAAGAAGAGACCTCGCGCAAGAGCGACGATGAAGAGCCTTTCTCGGCATTGGCGTTCAAGGTGATGAACGATCCGTTCGTCGGCTCGCTGACATTCGTACGGATTTATTCCGGTGTGCTGCAGGGCGGCTCGTCGGTGCTCAATTCGGTCAAGGACAACCGTGAGCGCATCGGCCGGATGCTGCTGATGCACTCCAACCACCGCGAGGACGTCAAGGAGGCCCGCGCCGGCGACATCATCGCCATTGCAGGCCTCAAGGGCACGACCACGGGCGACACGCTGTGCGATCCCAACAAGCCGGTGATCCTTGAGCGCATGGAGTTCCCCGATCCGGTCATCGAGGTCGCGGTCGAGCCGCGCACCAAGGGCGATCAGGAGAAGATGGGCATGGCGCTCGCGCGGCTGGCGCAGGAGGATCCGTCCTTCCGCGTGTCGAGCGATGAGGAGTCCGGCCAGACCATCATCAAGGGCATGGGCGAGCTGCACCTGGAGATCATCGTCGACCGCCTCAAGCGCGAGTTCAAGGTCGATGCCAATGTCGGCGCGCCGCAGGTGGCCTATCGTGAGACCATCTCCAAGCAGACCGAGATCGACTACACGCACAAGAAGCAGACCGGCGGTTCGGGCCAGTTCGCGCGCGTCAAGTTCATCCTCGAGCCGCTCGAGCCGGGGTCGGGCTTCGTGTTCGAGAACAAGATCGTCGGCGGTTCGGTGCCGAAGGAATATGTCCCGGGCGTCGAGAAGGGCATCAAGAGCGTGCTCGACACCGGCGTGCTCGCCGGTTTCCCGATGCTCGACCTCAAGGTCACGCTGATCGACGGCGCCTACCACGACGTGGACTCCAGCGTGATGGCGTTCGAGATCGCGTCCCGGGCGGCGTTCCGCGAGGCGGCCCTCAAGGCCGGTGCGGTGCTGCTCGAGCCGATCATGAAGGTCGAGGTGGTGACGCCGGACGACTATATGGGCGACGTGATCGGCGATCTGAACAGTCGGCGCGGCCAGATTTCGGGAACCGAGCAGCGCGGCAATGCCACGGTGATCAATTCCATGGTGCCGCTGGCCAACATGTTCGGTTACGTCAACAATCTGCGGTCCATGAGCCAGGGTCGGGCGCAATACACCATGCAGTTCGACCACTATCAGAAAGTGCCGCAGGCGGTATCGGATGAGGTGCGGGCCAAGCTCGCGTGATCCCGTAAAGGGTGAAGGCGAGCCTGGCCCGCCTTCTTTTTTGACGACGCAGGAATTGTCGACTTTAGATTTTGAGTGCAATGGAGACTCGCGATGGCGAAGGAGAAGTTTGAGCGGACGAAGCCGCACTGCA
>JBPCWF010000479.1:0-2512 GCA_051009775.1 Hyphomicrobiales bacterium
ACGATCAGGTCGTTGACGAACAGGCACGGCGCGCCGGAATAGGTCGAATAGGTGGAGAAATAGACCGCCAGCCCGACCGGCTCGTCATCGGCCAGCGCAATCAGGCTGTCATAGTGCCGGTCCGGCCCGAAGCCGTCGCGCCGGATGTCTTCCACGGTCGCGGTCAGGAGGTGCCGCTCGCCGATATGGTCGGCCAGCATCCGCACCATGTCGAATATGAACGCCGCGTCGTCTTCGCGCGCCTGCCGGACCGCCACACTCGTCATGGCACCATCTCCTCAAAGTTGCGGGCGCGAATTTCGCAGGGAACCGTGACCGCCTCAACCGGAAATATGCTACGCGCGCGAAATCGCTTGGCCCGGAGCCGCCCGCACGGTGCCGGGCGGCGGTCAGGAAATCCGCCGCAAAGATACGCGGGCAAACCTATTTCGCCTTGCCGCCCAGTGGGTTCTGGGCTATGGTATACCAGATACAAAGACTGGTGTGCGGGAGGCCGATGCGGTCGCCCCAGCCGGCGTCAAACATAGCACGCGAAAGTCCGGGATCGCCTTTCATGGCCGAAAAACTGGTGGTTCAGCCCGTCGAGGGCACGTTCAGCCTCAAGGAGCATATCTACGAGGTGCTGAAGGACGCCATCACGTCGATGCACATCTATGCCGACGATGCCGAGCTCAAGCTCGACGAGCGCGAATTGTCCGAGCAGTTCAAGATTTCGCGCACGCCGATCCGCGAGGCGCTGGCCCGTCTCGAGCAGGAAGGGCTGGTCACGATCGTGCCGCGCAAGGGCGTCTTCATCACGCGCAGGTCGATCGGCGAGATCCTGGAGATGATCACGGTCTGGGCGGCGCTCGAAAGTATGGCCGCGCGGCTTGCCACGGCCCATGCCGGCGACGACGAACTCGGCTCGTTGAGGCGCATGTTCGCGACCTTCAACAAGGATCAGATCGAAGCCAGTATCGACGAATATTCCGAGACCAACATCAATTTCCATCTGCGCATTCTGGAACTGTCCAAATGCACCCAGTTCAAGACCATCGCGGAAGGGCTGTTCCTGCATATGCGCGCGATCCGTGCCCGCACCATGAGCGAGGGCGACCGGATCTCCCGTTCCATGGTCGACCACATGCACATCATCGAGGCGCTCGAGGCGCGCGACGCCGATCTCGCCGAGCGCCTGGTGCGCGAGCACACCATGAACCTTCATGCCCATGTCGAGCGCACATGGGTCGAACCGAACGACACACGCCGGGCGAGCTGACCCGGCGGACGAACCGATCCCCCCAAGGAGGCTTTGTTTCATGTCCCAGACGGCCACGGACACCCTGACGAGAACGAGCACCGATGACGAGCCGGCGCCGCAGGCCTTGACCGACGGTTTTCACCTCCTCATTGACGCGCTCAAGCTCAATGACATCGCCACGATCTATGGCGTGCCCGGCATCCCGATCACCGATCTGGGCCGCCTCGCGCAGTCCGAGGGCATGCGGGTCATCTCGTTCCGGCACGAACAGCATGCCGGCAATGCGGCCGCGATCGCCGGCTACCTGACACAAAAGCCCGGCATCTGCCTGACGGTGTCCGCGCCCGGGTTCCTAAACGGTCTGACAGCGCTGGCCAACGCCACGACCAACTGCTTTCCGATGATCCTGATCAGCGGCTCGTCGGAACGCGAGATCGTCGACCTGCAGCAGGGCGACTATGAAGAGATGGACCAGCTGGCGATCGCCAAACCGCTCTGCAAGGCCGCCTTCCGGGTGCTCCATGCCGAAGACATCGGTATCGGCGTGGCGCGCGCCATACGCGCGGCCTGCTCCGGCCGTCCGGGCGGTGTCTATCTCGACCTGCCCGCCAAGCTCTTCGCCCAGACCATGGACGCCGACTCCGGCGCGCAGTCGCTGGTCAAGGTTGTGGATCCCGCACCCCGACAGCTTCCCGCTCCGGATGCCGTCGCCCGGGCGCTAGACGTGCTGAAGGGCGCCAAGCGCCCGCTGATCATTCTCGGCAAGGGCGCGGCCTATGCGCAGGCCGATGAGGAGATCCGCGCCCTGGTCGAGAAGAGCGGCATTCCCTATCTGCCGATGAGCATGGCCAAGGGGCTTCTTCCCGACACGCACCCACAGTCGGCGGGCGCGGCGCGCTCTTTGGTGCTGAAGCAGGCCGATGTCGTGATGATGATCGGTGCCCGCCTCAACTGGCTCCTGTCGCACGGCAAGGGCAAGACCTGGGGCGATCAGCCCAAACAGTTCGTGCAGATCGACATCGAGCCCACGGAGATGGACTCAAACGTCGAGATCGCCGCTCCCGTGGTCGGCGATATCGGCTCCTGCGTCTCGGCGCTGCTCGACGGCATGGGCGACGGCTGGGCCGCACCGCCTGCCGAGTGGACCGACGCGATCACCGAGAAGAAAGAGACCAATCTCGCCCGGATGGCGCCCAAGCTCCAGAACAACAACGTGCCGATGGATTTCCACGGCGCGCTGGGTGCCCTGCGCACCATCGTCAAGGAGCGGCC
>JBPCWF010000480.1:0-2894 GCA_051009775.1 Hyphomicrobiales bacterium
TGACGGAGATTGGGCAGCGGTGCGCGCGCCACAACACGCAGCGTCGTCATTGCCGGACGTGATCCGGCAATCTCGCTCACATGCGGCCCGGGTCAAACCCGCGCATCAACTTTGAGCTGAAGTGCCGACCTGGAGCGAAGCCGCAGCGCCTACGACATGTCGAACGCGGAGATGTCGCGGAAGCCGCTGGCGGATGTCGGGTCGACCTGGAAGTCGATGCGAAACTTGCGCCGGGTGCGCCTGGTCAGACCGGTATATTTGACCGCGGCCGCAAGCGCCATCTTGCCGTAGAAGCCGGGACCGCTGGTCTGGCGCGCCAGCTGCCGGGCGCCCGTCCAGCGCCTCAGGACACCGTTCGCATAGTGAACCGCATAGGAGGCGCGCAAGTCGTGGGCCCAGTGCTCGGTGGTCAGCGACACGTTCAGGCAGTCGAGATTCTCCACCCGGTGCGGCGCATTGAGCGGCCAGTGCACCATGTCGCCCGCTTCCAGATCGTAGACCGTGGCGTGCTCGTCGTACCAGGGCTCGTAAGGCATGTGCTCCTCGTCGACCTCGCCGAGCACGATGGTCTCCATATATTCCGGCATCAGGAACGGCACCGTGTTCGGGTAGACAAAAACCCGTTTGCGGCCACGGATCTGCCACAGCGACTGGCCGGGAATGTCGCAGTGATAGTAGACCTGCGCCTTGGGCGACGAGATCAGGAGACCCAGGCTGCGCTTGTAGGTGGCGAGCCCGTCGACGCGGGCTTCGGTCTGTTCGTAGATATTGTCGAGCATCGCGGCGAAATGGCCGTCGATCTCTTCGAGACGCTGCAGCGAGACCCAGATCTGGCCGTTGCGCACCGCGTCCATGACATCGCGGCCGGACAGCCCGTCGATCTGGCCCTCGCGCCACGACCGGGTCCTGTCGCCGGCCGGCGCCATGGTATTGACGTGATAGTGGCTGCGCGGCATGCGCTCAATCAGCGCGCCGAGCGCCTCGTCGGTGAAAAGCTCCGAGCGATGCAGGCAGTGGCGCACATGCATAGGCTTCTTGCCGTAAAGTTCGGTGTGCTGGTGCGACCAATTCGTGAAAATACCGTTCTGGGACATTTTTCCAACCGCCGTCCATGGTTCCGTGTGCTGTCGTCCCCTTCCCAGCAAAATCCATACAACACGGCGTGAGCGGCGCGTGTGATCGACGGCACAGTTAACGAAACTTTAACGCCGCACCCGCCGCCGACATTTGCGCGTGACCTGACAGGCAAAATTTGCGAGACAAAGCCCCAGTTCTCCGGGACCCGCGATGATGGCGACCACCAGAAGTTCAAACGACACCAAGCAGCTTGCAGCGGCGGTGCGCTCCGGCGACCGCACGGCGCTCGGCCGCGCCATCACGCTTGTGGAGAGCAAGAAAACCGAACACGAAGAACAGGCCCAGGCCCTCCTGCTCGACCTCATGCCCGAAACGGGCTCCGCCCACCGGGTCGGCATCACCGGCGTTCCGGGCGTCGGCAAAAGCACCCTGATCGATGCCCTGGGACGGATGCTGACCGGTCAGGGCCACAAGGTCGCCGTGCTCGCGGTCGACCCGACCAGCCAGCGATCGGGCGGTTCGATCCTAGGCGACAAGACCCGGATGCCGGACCTCGCCGCCGATCCAAACGCCTTCATCCGACCCTCGCCCAGCGCCGGCACGCTCGGCGGCGTCACCCGGCGCACGCGCGAGACCATGCTGGTCTGCGAAGCCGCCGGCTACGATGTGATCATCGTCGAGACCGTCGGCATCGGCCAGTCTGAAACGGCCGTCGCCGACATGGTGGACATCTTTCTGGTGCTGCTGCTGCCGGGTGCGGGCGATGAACTTCAGGGCATCAAGAAAGGCGTGATCGAGATTGCCGACGTGATCGCCATAAACAAGGCCGACGGCGACAACCTCGCCCGCGCCAACCAGGCGGCCGCGGAATACACGGCCGCGTTTCACATTCTGACCCCCTCAAGTCCCCACTGGAGCCCGCCGGTGATGACCGTCAGCGCCAAGGAAGGCTCCGGGCTCGATGCGCTTTGGGGCCACGTGACCGCCCATCGCGACGCGCTCACGGCGGCCGGTGCGTTCGAAGCCAGGCGGCGCGACCAGCAGATCGGCTGGATGTGGGCCATGCTCGAAGACCGCATGATGGCGTCGCTCAGACAGAATGCCAGGGTTGTCGCCGCGCTGCCCCAGATCGAGGCCAAGGTCGGCCGCGGCGAGCTGACGCCGGTCCTTGCGGTCCGGCAGATCACCGATCTGATCGGACTCTAGGACCTGAGCTGTCCAACCTGACCCATTGACGTTATGTGTATGAGTTCCACCGGTGGGGGGCAAATAATGAAAAAGACGTACAAGTCGGCGCTTGCGGCGGGTTGCGCGGCGATCGCGGCCACCGTTCTGTTCACCACGCAGGCATACTCGGCGGGCTTTGCCCTCCGGGAGCAATCCGCCGAATTCCAGGGCATGTCGTTCGCCGGCACGGCGGCTGGCGGCCAGGGCCTGTCATCGATGTTCTTCAACCCGGCGACGATCACGCTGCATGGCGGGCTCATGGTCGAAGCCGACGGCGGGCTGATCTTCCCGTATTCCGAAGCGGACGATGCGGGCTTTGTGCCGAACACCCCGGCGGCCGGCCTGAGCAACAGCGACAATATCGGCCAGAACGCGTTCGTGCCGTCGACCTATCTGCCATACCAGCTCGACGAGGTCTTCTATGTCGGCCTCACGATCAACGCGCCGTTCGGGCTTGTGACCGAGGCGGGCTCTTACGCCGGCAACCCGGTCGCGAACGATTCGGAAGTTTTCGACATTGCCGCGACCGCGATCGTCGGCGCCAAGCTGTCGGACAAGCTCTCCGTCGGTGTCGGCGCCCAAGTTCACTA
>JBPCWF010000481.1:0-2638 GCA_051009775.1 Hyphomicrobiales bacterium
ATCGGGAAGGACGTGCCAGCGAGCGCGGCGGCACCCAGCGGGCATTCGTTGAGCCTTGTCCGGGCATCGGCGAAGCGGCCGGCATCGCGCGCCAGCATCTCCACATAGGCTAGGCAGTGATGGCCGAAGGTGACGGGCTGGGCGGTCTGCAGATGCGTGAAGCCCGGCATGATCGTCGCCGCATGAGCCTGGGCCTTGTTCGCCAAAGCCAGCTGCAGAGCGGCGATCTGCTCGGAGATCGTGTCGATCGTGTCGCGGACGTAGAGCTTGAAGTCGGTCGCCACCTGGTCGTTGCGCGAGCGCCCCGTATGAAGCCTGCCGGCGACCGGCCCGATCAGCTCCGCCAGCCGCGCCTCCACATTCATGTGGATGTCTTCGAGCGCGCGGGAAAAGGTGAATTTTCCGGCCTCGATCTCTGACAGGATCGTGTCTAGACCGTGAAGGATCCGGTCGGCATCTTCGCGCTCGACGATGCCGGTTGCGGCCAGCATCTCGCAATGTGCCCTGGAGCCCGCTATATCCTGGGCAAAGAGCCTCTTGTCGAATGAGATCGAGGCGTTAATCTCCTCCATGATCTCGCTGGGGCCCGCCGCGAACCGGCCACCCCACATTTTGTTGCTCATGATCCAATCCGTTTGTTGAGGTAGTGACGCCCTATGACGCCCCGCCCGATAAGCCTTCCCCGATCGATCGCGCTCATGTCCGCCATGGCGCTGATGGTGCTCGTTGCCGCCATATACGGGATTCAGGCCGCCGAAAGCAACGCACAGAAGAACCGGAAGCTCTATTCCAAGGGCTATATGGCAGCGTTCACCTTCAAGTCCGAACGGCAGCCGGTGTCGACCTTCCCGTTCAAGAACGGCAAGGACGAGCCCTTGACCCTCGCCGACTGGAAGGGCCGGGTGGTGCTCTTGAACCTGTGGGCGACATGGTGCGCACCCTGCCGGCGCGAGATGCCAGGCCTCGACCGGCTGCAGGCCGAACTCGGGGGGCAGGATTTCGAGGTCGTGGCCTTGAGCGTCGACCGCAAGGGCAAGGACGCCTCGGCCAAGTTCCTCAAGGAGATCAATGTCGAGCATCTCGTGCGCTATGTCGACAATACCAACAAGGCGTTCTTCGAGATGCGCGCCCGCGGCCTGCCCGCGACCTATCTGATCGACCGCAAAGGTCGCCTGATCGGGCGTCTGATCGGCCCCGCCGAGTGGGACTCGGAGGAAGCCAAGGCGCTTATCAGGGCAGCGATCGACGACAAGCTGGCGCCGCCGACGAATTAGGGTGTATTCCGGATTTCCTGTCGACGTTGCCTTCAAGCCCCCGGTGCGTGCGGACGTCTCCTCCGTCATTCCCACGAAGGCGGGAATGACGAGTGCTTGTGATCGTCAGGGAACATCTCTCAGCCGTGGGCGAATGCAGATTGGCCGCGGCGCGCACGTGGGATATCGTCGCATGAAAACGTGTCCCAACGGATGGCGAGCGCGATGAAATTCACAGTTGAGAGTGTCGAGGGCTCGGAGTTGCCGGTCTATGTCGGCGGCGAGTGGCGGGCGCCGGCGTCGGGTGCGTATCTGGAGAGCTTCGACCCGAGCACGGGCGCGCCCTGGTGCCGGGCGGCGGATGCGGGCGCGCAGGATGTGGACGACGCGGTGGCGGCGGCGACCGGGGCGATGCGCGATCCGGCGTGGCGCGGCATGCTGGCGACCGACCGGGGGCACTTGCTCTACCGCCTGGCCGACCTGATCGCGGACAACGGCGAGGCGCTGGCCCAGCTTGAGACTCGCGACAATGGCAAGCTGCTCCGGGAGATGCGCGCCCAGCTCGCCTATCTGCCGAGCTATTACCGCTATTTCGCTGGCATGGCCGACAAGGTCCAGGGCGACGTCATTCCGATGAACAAGCCCGACACGCTCAATTTTACCCTGCGCGAGCCTTTGGGCGTGGTCGGCGTCATCGTGCCGTGGAACTCGCCGCTCTATATGATGTCCTGCACCGTCGCGCCGTCGCTCGCGGTCGGCAATGCGGTGGTGGTGAAGCCATCGGAACACACCTCGGCCTCAGCGCTCGCCTTCGCCGAGCTGGTCGCGCAAGCCGGCTATCCGGACGGCGTGTTCAACGTGGTCACCGGCCATGGCCACACCGCCGGAGACGCGCTCACGCGCCATCCGGGCATCGCCAAGATCGTCTTCACCGGCGGCACGGAAACCGGCCGCAAGGTCGCCGCCATCGCCGGCGAGCGCCTGATCCCGTGCAATCTGGAGCTCGGCGGCAAAAGCCCGCATGTGGTGTTCGCCGATGCCGACCTGGACCGCGCCACCAGCGGCCTGGTGTCCGGCATTTTCGCTGCCGCCGGGCAGACCTGCATCGCCGGGTCGCGCTGTTTCGTGCAATCCGCCATTCACGACGAGGTGGTCGACCGGCTGAAAGACAAGGCCGAGGCGATCCGGATCGGCCATCCCCAGGACGATCAGACCCAGCTCGGACCGCTTGCGCTCAGTGCCCAGCTTGAGAAGGTCGAGCGCTATGTCGCCTACGGCGTGGAGGACGGCGCGCGCCTGGTGACCGGCGGCAAACGACCGCAAAAGGCCGGTCTGGACGGCGGCTGGTATTTCGAGCCGACCGTGTTCGCCGGCGCGCGCAACGA
>JBPCWF010000482.1:0-4054 GCA_051009775.1 Hyphomicrobiales bacterium
TCCTGGGGGAGGGGCGATATGGCATTGATGGCGCAGAGCCTCGCCGGCGTGGTTCTCATTCCGCTTCTGGCCTGGCTCCTGTCGGAGAACCGCGCGGCGCTGGGCACCGCACGCGCCCTGCGAGTCGTGATCATGGGGCTTGCCCTGCAATTCGCCATCGGGGTTCTGTTTCTGGTTCTCCCCGGCGTGACCGCAATCTTCGCGCTCTTAAGCGAAGCGGTCGCCGCCCTGCAGCGCGCGACCCTTGCCGGCGTCCAGCTCGTCTTCGGCTACCTTGGCGGCGGCCCGGCGCCGTTCGCGGTCGAGCAGCCGCAGAATGCGTTCCTCCTCGGCTTCCAGGCGCTGCCCCTGATCCTGGTCATGAGCGTCTTGTCGCGGATGTTCTATCACTGGGGCGTGCTCCAGCGCCTGGTGCGCGGGTTCGCCTGGATGCTCCAGCGCACCCTCGGCGTCGGCGGTCCGCTCGGCACCGCGGCCGCGGCCAACATTTTCGTCGGCATGGTCGAGGCGCCGCTCCTGATCCGGCCTTATCTCGCCGACATGAGCCGCAGCGCCCTTTTCGCCGCCATGACCGCCGGCATGGCGACGGTCGCCGGCACCGTGCTAGCGCTCTATGTCTCGATCCTCGAGCCGACCGTGCCGGGCGCGGCGGGCCACGTGCTGGCGGCCTCGGTCATGAGCGCGCCGGCCGCCCTGATGCTCGCCCGGCTTCTGGTGCCCGGTGACGACGAGGGCGCAGTAGGCTTGGTCGACCCGGTTATCGAGGACCCGCCGGCGAGCACCATGGACGCAGTTGCCCAGGGCACCGCGGACGGCCTGAAGCTGCTTGCCTATGTCGCCGCCATGCTGGTGGTCATGGTGTCGCTCGTGGCGCTCGCCAACGCGATGCTGAGTGTCGCGCCCGGGATCGGCGGCGCGCCGCTCACCGTCGAACGCATGCTCGGCTGGCTGTGCCGCCCTCTGGCCTGGATCCTGGGCATTCCGTGGGCCGAGGCGGCGGCCGCCGGCCAGTTGATCGGCGTCAAGGTCGTGCTCAACGAGTTTCTGGCCTATCTCCAGCTTGCCGCCACCGATCCCGCCGTGCTCACGCCGCGCAGCCGCCTGATCCTGACCTATGCGCTGTGCGGCTTCGCCAATTTCGGCAGCCTGGGCATCATGGTGGGCGGACTTGTTGCCATGGTGCCTGAACGCCGCGCTGAGATTGTCGGGCTCGGCTCCAAAACCATCCTCTCCGGCGTGCTCGCCACCCTGCTCACCGGCGCGGTGGTCGGCGTCCTGACCCCGGGCTGAGATAATTCGATTTTCAGCATCGACGTCCCGTGGCATCCTGTGGCCACGCGCCGGTCCGGCGCCTGGAGATTAGTCATGGGGTTCACCCGTCTCCCTTCCATCTGCATAATCGAGCCCGGCGCGGCGGTCGCCATGACGCGGGGCGAAACGGCATGAGTGCGGTCCATTGCACCTATTCGGTCGATGGCGAAGGGCCGCCGCTCTACATGGTCCACGGCATCGGTTCGCGCCGGATCGCCTGGGCAGGACTGATGCCGCATCTCAGGGACCATTTCACCTGTGTCCGCTACGACCTTCGGGGCCATGGCGAAAGTCCCGTGCCCCAGACGCCCTATCCGCTGGAGGATCTGGTCGCGGACCTTGATGCCCTGCGCAAAAGGCTCGGCCACGATCGGATCAGCATCGTTGGCCATGCGCTCGGCGGCATGATCGCGGCGGCCCACGCCCGCGCCCATCCGGCCCAAACCCACGCGCTCGCCCTGCTCAGCACCGATGCCGGCCGCTCCGACGAAGACCGCGCCACGCTGCGCTCCCTGGGCGATATCCTTGACGAGAGGGGCGTCGGCCCGATTGTCGGCACTCTGATCAAACGCTGGTACACCGACGACTTCGCCGCCGCGCGGCCGGACCTGATCGCCATGGCCAAGAATCATGTGCAGCAGACACCCGACGACGTCTTCGTTTCCGGCTTCAGGCTCTATGCCGGCACCGAGATGGGGCCATGGCTAGACGAGGTGAAATGTCCCACCCTGGTTCTGACAGGCGCGCTCGATGCCGGCTGTACGCCGCGCCACGCCAGTTTCATGGCGGGCGCGCTGCCCAATGCGGAATCGGTCATCGTGGACGGCCTCAAGCATGCGATCCTGATCGAGGGCTCGGACCGCGTCGCGCCGCCGCTGGTCGAGTTTCTCCTGAAGTACCGCACAGCCGAGTAGGGGAGTGAAACGTCCGATGCCGCCCACCTCCAGCGATGCGATCGTGACGCTCGTCTCGACCGCCGCGAAGACCCTGGGCGCGCTCGATCACCCCGCCGCCGCGGAGTTCGCAGTACGTCTGTCCGGACGCGCCGGCGAGGCGCCGCGCGGGACGCCGTCGCAAGCACCGGCTCTGCGCTACCTGGACACGGCGTGCGGGGCCGCGGACGCTGCACCGTCGCTGCGGCCGGCGCTCGACGCCATTGCAGGCGGGCGGGACGAACTCTCCTGGAGCCAGTCCTGCAGGCCCGACGCGCCCGATCTCTACAACGACAACCACGCTTTCGTCGAACTGGTCGGGCCGGACGGTCATGTGCCGGCGGAGGACTTCCGGTTCGGCCTGTTCCTGCTCGGTCCGGACGTGTTCTACCCGTCCCACATCCACGAGGCCGAGGAGATCTATCTCATACTGTCCGGCACCGCGCAGTGGCAGCAGGACGATGCGCCGTTCAGGCCCGAGCCGCCGGGCAGCATCGTTCACAACGTCTCTCTGCAACCCCATGCCATGCAGGTCGCGGCCGAGCCGCTGCTCATGTTCTGGGGCTGGTGCGGCGACATCGGCTGGGCGCAGTATCGCTTTGTGTGAACCGTCGCACTATTCCGGATGCCGTTCGAAATGATCGCGCTGACCAGGCCAACCCCGCATCTTCGGATTTCGATCGACAGCACGCTTGTATGTCGAAGAACCACAAGGGAATTCGAGGACCGGCCGATCGCGTTCGACGCCGTCGGCCATCTGTTGTTCGCCGGGCAGGGGACGGTCGGCGAGCGCCGCACCGCACCTTCGGCCGGGGCGCTCTATCCTCTCGAACTCCTGATCGCCGTTCGTGCCGTGGGCGGGCTCGATCAGGGCCTCTATGCCTACCGGCCCGACGGCCATGGTCTGGAGCAAACGCGTGCCGGCGACATCTCCGGCGCTTTGCGGGCAGCCGCGCTGGAGGACCAGCCCTGGATCGGGGACGCAGCCGCGGTGATCGCGGTCGTTTCCGACACGGGCGCGGCCCGCGAGGCGTTCAAGGCGCAGCCGCCCGAGGGTGTGCGGGGCGAGCGCTACGCCCATATCGAGGCCGGTGCGGTCGCGCAGAACATGCATCTCGAAGCCACGGCCCTGAAGCTCGGCGCGGTTCTGGTCGCGGGCTTCGACGACCGGGCGGCCGCCGCGGCGCTTGAGCTTGCGGCAACGCTCGATCCGGTGATCTTGTTTTGCGTCGGCTGGCCGAAACCGGCATCATAGCCGGCCTCCGTGTGGAGCCCGGCAAGAGTGGGAGTTGAGCGATGAACGTCCGGCAGAGCGAGGTCGATCCGACGCCGCCCGAGACCCTTCCGGCGGCGTGGTATCACGATGCCGAGGTCTATGCCCGCGAGCGGCGCGCAATTTTCTGGACCAACTGGGCGCTGCTCGGCCGGCTGGACGAACTGGAGGCGCCCGGCGATTACATCGCCGACGACATCGCCGGCTGGCCGGTCTTCGTGATCCGGGCCAGGGACGGCGCGCTCAGGGGCTTCCACAATGTCTGCCGCCACCGCGCCGGACCGCTTGTGGGCGAGGGGGCTGGACATTGCAGCACCCTGCGCTGCCGCTATCACGGCTGGCTCTACGACACGGACGGCGCCCTGCGCAAGGCGCCGGGTCTTGAGCTCGGCAAGGACATCGATGCCGCCGAGTTCGGCCTGCATCCGGTCCGGGTCGGCACCTGGAACGGCCTCGTCTTCGCCTGCCTCGATCCGGACGCGCCCGAACTTGACGCTTGGCTCGGCGACATCGTCGATATTGCCCGGGATTTCCCGGC
>JBPCWF010000483.1:0-2746 GCA_051009775.1 Hyphomicrobiales bacterium
GAGCATCACCATGCCCGACTGCGGCTCGTAAAACCTCAGCAAAGGTTGAAGATCGTGCTCTTGCCGGCACCTGACGGACCGACAATGGCAACGGTTTCGCCCGGACGGACCTCAAACGACACATCGACGAGCGCCGCCGCATCGAGCCGGGTCGGGTAGGAAAACGAAACGCGGTCGAAGCGGACCTCGCCGCGCGGCGGCGCCGGCAGCGCCACCGGGTGCGCCGGCACCTGGATCTCGGGCTCGACTTCAAGCAGCTCCGACAGGCGCTCCGCCGCACCCGCCGCGGCCTGCACCTCGCCCCAGACCTCGCTGAGCGCTCCCATGGCGCCCGCGGCGAAGGCCGCATAGAGCACGAACTGGGACAGTTCGCCCGGCGTCAGGCGGCCGACGAGCACGTCGCGTGCGCCATACCACAAGACGGCGACCACGCTGGCGAAGGTGATGAAAATGATGCAGGCGGTCAGAATGGCGCGCGCCTTGGCGCGCATCCGTGCTGCGTCGAACGCGCCTTCGGTGGCGGCCGCGAACGCACGCTGATCGCTGGTCTGGCGCACGAAGGCCTGCACCGTCTGGATCGCGGTCAGACGTTCCGTGGCGAAGGCCGCCGTGTCGGCAAGCGAGTCCTGCGCCTTGCGCGACAGCCGCCGCACCCAGCGGCCGAAGATCACCAGGGGCAGAACGATGAACGGCAGGGCGAGCAGCACGAGGCCGCTCAGCTTGATGCTGGTGATCACCATCATGGCGACGGCACCGATCAGGAGCACGACATTGCGCAGCGCCACCGAGGCGCTCGAGCCGAAGGCGTCCTTGATCTGGGTGGTGTCCGCGGTCAGGCGCGACAGCACCTCACCGATCGGCGTGACTTCGTAAAAGCTGATGCTGAGATCGGTCAGCTTCCTGAATACCGCGGCGCGCAGATCCGCCACGATGCGCTCGCCGATCCAGGAGACAAAGTAGTATCTCGACGCGCTGGCGATCGCCAGGACCAGCGCGACCAACACCATCATGCCGAAATACTGATCGATAAACAGCGCGTTCTCGCGGTTGAAGCCCTGATCGATCATCCGGCGCACCGCCAGAGGCACCGCAAGCGTCGCCGACGCCGCGACCAGCAACGCGACGAGGGCCGCCAGCGCCCGTCCCTTGTAAGGTGCCACGAACGGGAAAATGCGGCGCAGCGGGCGCAGGTTCTGCACCCGGCGGGACTGCGCCTCTTCCGGCGGCGGCGCGTCCCTGTTACTCATGTCCGACACGGATATTTCGTCTCCCGGTTTCGCGGCGCCGTCATCATTAGGTAACGGCGGTGGCGGCAATATGGTTCATTTTCAGGCATTGCTCCAGAGCCTGTCGACCGGCGGCGCCATAGCACATTTCGGCGCGCCCGGTCACACCGCGCTTGCATGCGCGCCCGTCCTTGAGTATATCGGCCTCCGAGCTGGCGCCCCGCGGTCCGCGCGTGAAGCCAGGCAAACACCGAGATTTAAGGATCAGAGATGAAAAAGGACATTCATCCTGAATATCACACCATCAACGTGGTGATGACCGACGGCACGACCTTCGAGACCCGTTCGACATGGGGCGCGGAGGGCGACACCATGACGCTCGACATCGATCCCAAGACCCATCCGGCCTGGACCGGTGGCGGCCAGCACCTGATCGACCGCGGCGGCCGCTTGAGCAAGTTCAAGAAAAAATACGAAGGCTTCCTGGGCTAAAGCATCGTTCGGCCCGGTCGGAGAACCGATCCTCCCGCGCGCCACGCGGGGCGCGGGCGGCTTGTGCGTGCGCTCAGCCTTCGGCTTTGCCGAGGCCGGCGAACGCCGCCTGCAGGCGGGACACCTGGTCGGACACCGGATTTGAGCCTGGCTGTTCGGGCTGCCCCTCGTTGCGCAGCATCTCGTCCAGATGCAGGATCCGCTCATACAGCCGGAAGCTGCGCGCGATCAGATCGATCAGATCCGCCGGCAGCTGTTCCGAACCGCGCTCCTTGGTCTGGCGGCCGATCTCGGCAAGGTTGATCCGGTATTTTTCCTTCTGCGCTTCCTGGGCGGTCATCTCTCCGTCCTTGACCGCGCGCTGCAGCAAAAGCCACGACGCCAGCTGCATCAGGCGTGTCGTCAGCCGCATGCTCTCGGTGGCATAGGCCATGGCCGCCAGGCGGCCCAGGTCGCGCGACTGGCGCCTGCCCTTGCCGTCGAGATAGGTCGCGGTCTGCTCGACCAGATCCATGCCTTCGTGGAAGATTTTGTTGAACAGGTCCGACTCTGTGAACCGTTCACCGAAATTGACGGTCTCAGCAGATTGGTCTTCAGGGTTCGTGTTGTTCTTCGACTCTGACATAACTCACTCAAACTCCGCTGGACCTTGATAGCCGCTTTATCACTGTGTCCGGTCAAACTCCAGCACAAGCGACCCGTTAAATCAATCAACCCGTGTTCACATTCGCCGGGTGCCGGGGAAACCTCGTGCCGGAGAAACCTCGTCAAGCAAGGCCGATGCCAGCACCGGTGCCATATCGCCACTCCGGACAATTATCCGCCGTCGTGATTAACAGAAGGAAAAAATACCCGTCCAAGCGGTCCGGACTGTGGCACAAAAAA
Organism: Hyphomicrobiales bacterium; assembly: GCA_051009775.1. GTDB lineage: Bacteria > Pseudomonadota > Alphaproteobacteria > Rhizobiales > JAJFHB01 > JBPCWF01. The sequence goes on from JBPCWF010000483.1 coordinate 2,604, forward strand.
AGGGAGCCGCGGGGGGCGCGGCTCCAAGTCTTAACAGGGAGGCGTCAAACAGAGTGGACAGGAGCCACTCAGAAAATCCAGATGACTGGATTACGCATGGTTAAGATAGCGAAAAAATTCCTAACGAAAAGTTAATCCGTTCA
>JBPCWF010000484.1:0-10931 GCA_051009775.1 Hyphomicrobiales bacterium
ATGGTGCCCGGGCGCGATGCCTCGGTTGCGCGCGGCGTCGAATGGATCATCAACCATCAGGACGCCGACGGCGTGTGGGGCGGCATTCAGCCGCCGTGGATCTACAGCCTGATGGCGCTGCACAGCGAGGGCTACGCCCATTCCCACCCGGTTATGGCCAAGGGGCTCGGCGCGCTGCTCGACGAGCGCTGGCAGGCCAAGACGGAGAACGGCACCTATGTGCAGGCCTGCACGTCGCCGGTCTGGGACACGCTCTTGAGCCTGCTTGCGATCCAGGACGTTGAGGCGGAGCCGGTCAACAAGGAGGCGGTGACCCGCGCCGTCGACTGGGTGCTGAGCAAGGAAGTGCGCGCCAAGGGCGACTGGGCGGTCAAGGTGCCGGACGCGGAGCCGGGCGGCTGGTCATTCGAGTACGAGAACCTGAATTATCCCGACATCGATGACACCGCGATCGGCCTGATGGTGCTGTCGCGCGTGCGCAACCAGCCGGAATGGCGCGAAAAAGGCGTCGAACAGGTGCTGGAGCGGGCCCAGAACTGGGTCTTTGCCATGCAGTCGGAGAACGGCGGCTGGGGTGCCTTCGACAAGGACAACTCAAAGCCGATCCTGACCAAGATCCCGTTCTCGGACTTCGGCGAGGCGGTCGATCCGCCGAGCGTCGACGTCACTGCCCATGTGCTCGAAGGGCTCGGGCTTATAGACGTCGGCGCCGATCACCCCTCGGTCCGCAACGGGCTCGATTTCATCAGGGAACGCCAGCGGCCGAACGGCAGCTGGTTCGGCCGCTGGGGCGTCAATTATGTCTATGGCACCGGCGCGGTGCTGCCGGCGCTCAAGGCGGTCGGGGAAGACATGCACCAGCCTTATGTGCACAAGGCGGCGGACTGGTTGCTTGAGACGCAGAACCCGGATGGCGGCTGGGGCGAGACCTGCGCCTCCTATATGGATCCGAGCCTGAGCGGCCGCTACGAGATGAACGGCGACGGCCCCAAGAGCACGGCGTCGCAGACCGGTTGGGCGCTGATGGGCCTGATCGCAGTCGACCGGCCGGGCGATGTCGATGCGGTGCGCAAGGGCATCGACTTCCTGCTCGAACACCAGAGCGACGGCACCTGGGACGAGCCTGAGTTCACCGGCACCGGGTTTCCCGGCTACGGTTTCGGCGACGAGATGGATTTCGACGATCCGGCCTCCGTCGCCCACCTCAAGCAGGGGCGCGAACTCGGCCGCGGATTCATGATCAACTACCACATGTATCGGCACTATTTCCCGCTCATGGCCCTCGGCCGCGCACGCAAGTATCTCGCCCGGCACGGGTGAGGGGGCGATGGCGGCGACATTCCGGCAGGTCAGGCAACGCCGGCACATCCACCCGGACGGCTCCTGGGGCATGGCGATCGACGTGCCCTATCCGCAGCTTGTGGAGCAGAACGGGCTTGCCTTCACGCGCGGCCAGTGCGCGCTCGACGAGAACGGCCGTGTGCTGCGCCCGCACGACCTCCTGGGTCAGACCGACATCATCATGGCCGGTTTGCGCGGCTTTCTCGATCCGCTGCACATCCCGCGCAGCCACATGGTGCGCGCGGTGGTCTACTACATCGACAATGGGGCGATCGGGCAGGCGGAACTGCTTGCCCATATGGCGCAGTGTCTCGACACCCCGGGCATCGTGTCCGTCGTGCCGGTGCCGCTCAGCCACTTCTACTATGACGGCATGATGGTCGAGATCGACTTCACCTTTGCCCAGGACCTCGCCAATCCGGTCAAGTCGGAACGCAGGTATGAACCCTTCGCCGACGCGGTGACCGCCAACGATCTGCTCTATGTTTCGCAGCTGACCGCCGACATTCCGGGCGAGGGGGCGGGCCTGCCGCAGCAGCTTGCCTCGATCCGCGACCAACTCGCGGGCCTGCTCGACGCAGCCGGCTGCGAGATCGACGATGTGCTCAAGCTGACCACCTGTTTCGTCGGCTCGCCCTATGACTGGGCGCGCATCGCGGAGGCGCGCAGCGAATGGTTCACGGACGCCTATCCGGTGATCACCGACATTGCGGTCGAGCGCCTGGCCGATCCCGGGGCACGGCTCGCGGTCGATGCCGTCGCGGTGCGGCGACAGGCGCCCAACCACTGGCGCCGGCAGCCGGTCTTCGCCCCCGGATCGGGCGGCTGGCCGATCCCGCTACCCCATCCCCAGGCGATTCAGGTCGGCGATCTTCTGATCACCGGCGGTCAGCTCGCCGTCAGCGGCGAAGACGGTGTGCTTGCGCCCTACGACATCGATGCCCAGACTCGTCTGGTGATGGATCATCTGGGCCGGCTTCTGGACGAGGCCGACATGTCCTTTGCCGATGTGGTCAAGGCGACGACCTATTACCGCGGCGGACCGGCGGCGGACGACCTGCACGACAACCTGCAGATCCGTTCGTCCTACTACCGCGCTCCCGGCCCCGCCTCGACCGGCGTGCCGGTGGCCGGCCTTGCCGCCGCGGCCGCGATGATCAGCGTCGAGGTGATGGCGATAACGTAGCTATTCGTTCGTCTGGTCCAGAACCCGGCCGACCAGCCAGTCGACCAGATGCCCGAAACTGTCCTCGACGCTTTCGGGCAGGCCGAAGCCACCGGCGTTCTCCAGGCTGACAAAGCCGTGGAGGCCGGAGCGGATGGCGCGGGCGGTGTGGACCGCCTCGTCGTCGTCCAGATCGAAGCCCGCGAGCACGGAGAACAAAGGGCTCAGGGCCCGCCAGGCGGCGCGGTCGAGATCATCGCTTTCGCCCGCGACCGGCTCCATCGACATGGCGTAAAGCTCCGGGTTGTCCAGGGCGAAGTCGCGATAGGCATGGCACAGGGTGACGAGCGCCGTTTCGCGCGCACGGCCCATGGCGGCCTCGATCAGGGCGTCGCCCAGACGGGTGACGGCGATGATGCGGACATGCATCCGGACGTCCTCGATGCCGGTGATGTGGTTGTAGAGCGACGGCGGTTTGATACCCAGAGCCGCCGCCAGCGTCCCGATGGTCAGCTGCTCCGGCCCGTCGGTTTCGATGATGGCGAGTGCGGTGTCGGCAAGAACAGCATCGCTCAATCTGGTATTTCGCGGCATCGAGCAAATTTCACTAATAAACGTAGTTATATAACTAATAGCATTAGTTTAAGATTGTGTTTTAACAATGCTGAATGCTCTAAATATCTGATTTTGAACGGTAATCCATCTGCTTAAGGCAATCGCACGGTTTCAAGCTCAAGATGAGCTTCAACGGCACCTGCACCCGAGGAGCATCGATCCGCCCGTATTCTGTGCCGTTACGTCGCGAGGTTCTGGATTCCCGCCTTCGCGGGAATCCAGATCGGGCGGTCCCAGCGCGCATGCCTGGATGGATCACACCACCGATGATCCTGCGGACGATCTCAGAAAGGCTGGCTACACGGGCACGGGCGCGGCGGACTTGTCGCCGGACCCTCGGGCGAAGCGGGAAAACCTGAACGGAGCCGGATCGACGATCGGGGTGGCGCCGGTCGCGAGATCGGCGGCCAGCTGGCCGGCGCCCGGGCCGATGCCGAAGCCGTGACCGGAAAACCCGGTGGTGACGATCAGGCCCGGCAGGTCATCCACCGGTGAGATCACCGGCACCTCGTCCGGCGTCACATCGATCAGGCCGGCCCAGCGCTCGGCGACCCGCGCCTCGGCAAAGGCCGGGCAGGTCCGTTTCAGGACGGTGAAGGCTTCGTCGAGCGTGCCATGGTGCGGGTCCGGGTCGAGCACCCGTGTCTGCTCGAACGGCGAGGTCTCATCGAGCGACCAGCGACTGGCCGTGGTGAGTTCGGTCCAGAACCGGCGGCCGAGACGCATGCGCAGGGTCTTGTGCTCTTTGCGAAGCGCCGGCAGGAAACGGTAGAGCAGGCGGAAGCTGTCGGGCACGATATCGACGTAAATGCTCGAACCGTGGGCGATGGTATAGCCGCCATCGGCGCGGCGGCGGAAGGCAAAGCCCGGCCCCCAGACCGCATTGTCGGTGACCAGCGGCCTGGGTTCGGTGCGCATTGCCGACGAGAGTACCTTGAGCTGGGGCAGCTTCAGGCCGTGATTGCCGCAGAACAGGCGCGACCAGGCGCCACCCGCGAGCACCACGGTGCCGGTCTCGATCGTGCCCTTTTCGGTCACCGCCGCCGACACGCGGCCGCCGGAGGTCTCGACGCCCCGCACCGCGCAGCCGGTCAGGACGTGGGCCCCGGCGCGCCGGGCGGCCTCGGCAAGGGCGGGTGCGGCCTTGGCCGGTTCGGCGCGGCCGTCGCTCGCGGTATAGAGCGCACCCTTCCAGGCCACGGTGATGCCGGGCATCAGGTCTTCGACCTCCGCGCGCGTCACCAACCGGCTGTCGAGCTGATAGGGTTTGGCGTGCTCCAGCCATTCGTCATAGCCCGAGAGGTCGTCGTCGGTCCGGGCGAGATAGAGGCAGCCCGCCTGCTTGAAGCCGACCGGGGCCTCGATCTCCTTTTCGATGCCGCGCCAGATGCGCAGGCTTTCGATGATCAGGGGGATCTCGCGCGGGTCGCGGCCCTGCTGGCGGCAGAAGCCCCAGTTGCGGCTCGACTGTTCGCCGCCGATCCGGCCCTTCTCGCACAACACCACCGAGACGCCGCGCCGGGCGAGCGTCCAGGCGGTCGCGCTGCCGACGATGCCGCCGCCGATGACCACGACGTCGGCGCGCGCGGGCAGGTCGGTGTCGGAGTTCACGATGTCGACCTGTGGCCTCATTTCCATGGTCCTTCCGTTCAGGCGAACAAAATACTGGCGTCCGGCGGCTGGCGATTGTAAACGCCGACCGGTTCGTGTGCCACAACCATGATGCTCAACGGGGTTCCGACCCATGGCCTCATCACCAGCCGCACATGTGGCGATCATCGGCGCCGGCGTGATCGGTATGAGCACCGCGCTCTACCTGCAGCGCGACGGCTGGCGCGTCACCGTGGTCGACCGGGTCGATCCGGGCCGGTCGTGCTCATACGGCAATGCGGCGGGCATCGCGCTGACCGAAGTGGTGCCGATTTCGAAGCCGGGACTGATGATGCGCGTGCCGGGCTGGCTGCTCGATCCGTCCGGGCCGCTGTCGATCCGGCCTTACTATTTTCCCAAGCTGCTGCCCTGGCTGCTGCGGTTTCTGGCCCAGGGGCGGACCGACCGGGTCAGGACGCTTGCCGACGCCGCAGCCAATCTGAGCCGCAGCGTGATCCACGATTTCGATACGCTGCTCAAGATGGCGGGTGCGCAGGATCTCGTTCAGGGCGATTGCTGCGCCACGATCTACGACCACGAGGCGGAATACACCAAGGCGGAATGGGAGTGGCGCCTGCGCGCCGAGCACGGATTCCCGTGCCGCAGGATTTCCGGCGCGGAAATGCACGAGCTTGAACCGGACGTGTCGCCCGACGTGGGATGCGCCGTCATCATGGACGGCTGGCGCAACCTGACCGACCCCTATCGTTTCGTCGCGGCGATGGCGGAGCGCTTCGTGCGCGACGGCGGGGCTCTGGTGCAGGGCGACGTACGTTCGGTGGACATGGCGGACGGTGAGGTCCGCAGGCTGCGCCTGGCCGACGGGGCCTCGATCGCCGCGGACAAACTGGTCGTTGCCGCGGGCGCTTGGTCGCACAAGCTCGCCCGGCAGCTCGGCAGCAAGGTGCCGCTCGAGGCGGACCGCGGCTACAACAAGACCATGCCGAACACCGGCATCACGCTGGGGCGCCAGCTGGTCTATGAAACGGCCGGGCTCGCGGTCACGCCCCTGGAGCAGGGACTGCGCATCGGCGGCGGGGTCGAACTGGCCGATGTCGACGCGCCGGCGAACCTGGCGCGTGCGGATCTTCTGGTCGACAAGGCGAAGAAGAGCCTGCCCGGACTTCGCGACACGAGCGGCGAATCATGGATGGGGCCGCGGCCCGGTTTGCCGGATTTCGTGCCGGTGATCAGCGCCAGTCCGCATGTTTCCAACGTGTTTTACGCCTTCGGACACGGTCATGTGGGGCTCACCTGGGGGCCGACCACCGGGCGGCTGATCGCCGAGATGATTGCGGGCAAGCCTGGAAAAATCGATTTGCGTCCTTACAGAATAGATCGCTTCTGAGCCGGGCAGGCGGCGCAAGTCGTTGGCGTATGGGATTGTTCTGCGCTCGCGCAGCGCTTAAATTTACCGCCAATCGATTGTCTTGAGCGGGACACATCCATGCAGATTCATGCCGATCTTTCGCAGCGCGCCGTCGTGCGGAGCGACCAGCTTGACTGGCAGCCGTCGCCCATGGCCGGGGTCGAGCGGCGCATGCTGGAGCGCGACGGAAACGAGGTGGCGCGGGCGACGTCGATCGTACGCTATGCGCCGGAAAGCCATTTCTCCGCGCATACCCATTCGGGCGGTGAGGAGTTCATCGTGCTGGACGGGGTGTTTTCCGACGAGATGGGCGACTTCGCGGCCGGGACCTATGTGCGCAATCCGGTCGGCTCGAGCCACACGCCGGCAAGCGCGAAGGGCTGCATCATCTTCGTCAAACTGTGGCAGATGCCGCCGGACGATCAGGAATTCGTGCGCATCGACATGAACGACCCGGCTGGCTGGGGTTCGGGCGAATCCGGCGAAGAGGTGCTGAAGCTGCATGTCAGTGCCCATGAATATGTCCGGGCGCTGCGCTGGCAGGGCGGTGCCGAACTGTCGGAGCGCAGCTTCCCGGACGGCGCGGAGTATTTCGTGCTCGACGGCTCGTTCTCCGACGCGGAGGGCATCTATCCGAAAGGCACCTGGCTCAGGATTCCTCCAGGCGGCGTTCATACGCCGGCGACGTCCGCAGGCTGCACGGTCTATATCAAGACCGGGCACCTGACAAAGACGCTGCCCAGGCCTACGGCCTGACGCAGCCACCGCAAGTCCGTCATCCCGGAAGCCGGTTTGCCCGAGATCTTTGATCTCGTCGGCAAAGCGAGCTATCCGGGATCCAATGGCCGATGCGGCACTGCACCGCTATTGGATCCCGGCTCAAGGCCGGGATGACGTGGGTCTGTGTAACTTCTTGAGAACACTCGCGCCGTCCGCGTTATCGTTGCGTCAGGCTCGGGCATGATGAAGCAGGTGGCGATCACACCGCCTCATAGACGCTGTTCTTGTCGACTTCGCCGGTGCGGCGGTAGCCGAGGGCGTGCAGCGCCTGTTTGACCGCGCTGTCGGCCAGGTCGTGCTCGACGATGATCAGCGGACGGTGGGCCTCGATGGTCGCCATGGCGCCGGCCAGTGCGGGGGCGGTGTAGTCCTCGACATCGAAATGAATGACCGAGACCGGCCGGCCGGCAACCAGGCTGTCGAGGGTGACCACGTCGACCTCCTGCAGGTCTTCGCGTTCCACGGCCGCATCGTCGCCGACGATGGTGCTGGCGCCGCCGAGCTCGGCGCCGCCGTCACGGACCCGCACGCGCCCGCGGTGCGCCCGCTCGCCGAGCGCCACGCTGCTCAGCTCGACATTCGTCAGGCGGTTGAGCTCTATGGTCCAGCGCGCGCAGGCGAAGCTGTCGGCATTGGGCTCGACGGTCCAGACCCTGGCGCCGGGCGCGAGACATCTGGACAGCGCGGGCAGGAAATCGCCGAAATAGGCGCCGGCATCGACAATGTCCCGGTCCGGCGTCAGCGCGGCGTGGTCGCGGATGCGGCAAAGCGTCTCCGCTTCCCACACCTCGCCCCTGAGGGTGCATTGCGGCGCCGGGCGATGGGCCATGTCCAGCGGTATGCAGTAGGTTCCGTGCTCGTTTGCGGCGAGCAGGCATCTGACAGGTGGCAGCACGGCACAACTCATAGCGGGTGCTCTATAAATGGAGGGGCCGGCCGCGGCTAACCGCAGCCGGCCCAGATGTGACCGTTCGGGAGCGCGCGCCCGGGGTCACATATCCGCAAGGGCAGCGACCAGCGCGCCCGTTGCGGTGGTATTCATCCCGTATTTTGCCTTGCGCACTTCGAGCACCTCGAACGGCAGGTCGACCTTGGTCAGCGCCTTGCGCAATTCGTCGTGGAAGCCCTCGACCATGGCGGTGCCGCCACCGAACACGACCGGAATGGGTCCGCGGAACGGCGGCAGACGCTTGCTCTGGGCGAGCACGCGCTCAAGGGTCAGAACAACGGTCTGGATGACATCCTTGTAATAGACCGACAGCGCCTGATCGATGCTGGTCTTCGCCTTGCCGTTGAGCCTGAAGCTCTCGCTTTCCTTGTTGAGCCTGACCGTGGTCGGGGTTTCGCCGGTCACCGACGAGGCGGAATAGTCGATATAGTCGCCGCCGCGGTTGGTCGAGAAGGCGACCACCGGAAGGCCGAGATAGGAAACACAGACATTGCACATGCCGGCGCCGAAGCTGATGCCGACGCCGGTGAAATCGTGATCCTTGAGCTCGGCGATGACCACCGCCAGACCCTCGTTCAAGCTGTGCACGTCATAGCCCATATCCTCAAGCACCGTGCGCACCGACTGCTCGTGATAGATCACGTCATTTTCGTTCGGATTGGCGGAACTCGGCACGGAGAAGCAGATCTTCTCGTTGTTCTTGGCCCGGCCGACGAGCTTGTCCAGGGCCAGTTCGAGCATTTCCAGATTTCGTGGTTCGTTCGGGTTGAGAACGCCGCTCTGCATCGGCCGGCGGGTGTCGCCGCCGAGAATGTTGGCGAACTCGTCGACCCGGTTTCCGAACGCGAGAATTTCATTGCCGTTCTTGGTGTGATGAATGTTTTCGCGTTCGAGCATTGCCTTGGTCATTTTGGAGTAGGGCAGTGAGACGAAAGCGTTCAGCTCGGTCTTGTAGTGGGTACGGTCACCATGGGTCTGTGCAAGTACGATCCTGCTGGTGCCGAGGTCCAGCCCCAAGTGCCGGCTGTTGGCATCTGCGGTGGTCATGTCGTCTGTCCTCGTGTCGCCCCCAGTGGCGGTGCGCTTCTGGCCGCCCGCCGCGGGTTTGGTGTCGGCTTCGCCATTCGCGGCTTTCGCCGTCGTGATTTGTGGTTTGCGTGACATAGCATGTCCCCTCTGTGCTTTGTCGCACGAGATCCGCTGCGCGGGCGTAGTCCCTTGCCGGCAGATCCGCGCAGAATCATCCCGACCGTGGGAGTATCTTATTTTGCATTGTTGCCTCCTGTCGGGTGCACTTTAAATGGCTTCTCACCGCTTGCCCACAAAATGATGAAGACTCGCACAGCTCAAAAGGGCTGCCCCCGGTGCCCGTCGTTCGCCATAACTATAGGCGGAACGGCAGACCACCGGCCCGGTAACATCACGTCCAGGGCAGAAACCTGCTCCCAACATGGCTATTTTGAGCGGCGACCATGGCGGAAAAGGGGCACGGTGCGATTCTCTATGCGGCGTAGCGCCGGCGCATGTGCCACAAACGGCGGCCGGTCGAGTTCGCATCTTTCGGGGTGTTGCCGAAAAGCGTAGATTGCACGGCGACCTCAGATACCGATACCCCGCCCCATGCCGTTTCACCGCCTCTATCATGCCAGCGCCTACGACCCGGAGGTTCCGGTCGAGAGCTTCTGGCAAACCACCATCGCCGACGACACCGGCCACGAGGCCTTCGCCGGCGAGGCGGCGTGCGACGTGGCGGTGATCGGTGCCGGTTTTACCGGGCTTTCGGCAGCCCTGCGGCTGGCGGGCAGGCATGGCCGCGATGTCCGGGTGCTCGATGCCGCCTGGCCGGGCTGGGGCGCGTCGGGACGCAATGGCGGGTTCTGCTGCATGGGCGGGGCAAAGCTGTCCGATGCCGGCATCGCCGCGCGTTACGGCGCCGCGGAGGCGGAGCGCTTCACCCGGGCTCAACTCGATGCGGTCGACCTGGTCGCTTCGCTGCTCGAGCGCCACGGCATCGATGCCGACAAAGGCAGCGGGGGCGAGTTTCAGCTGGCGCACCGGCCGGGGCGCATGCACGGGTTCGAAGCCGAGGCGGAAGACATTGCCGGGCGGTTCGGCGTCAGGGCGGATGTCTATGACCGGGCGGGACTGGAGCGTCTAGGCCTTGCGGGCCCTGAGTTCCATGGCGGGCTTCACACCCATGCCGGCTTTTCGCTCAACCCGCTCAAATATGTCCTCGGCCTTGCGCGCGCCGCCGCCGCGGCGGGCGTCCGGATCCATGGGCGCAGTCCGGTCGTGCGGCTCGACCTCGAAGATGGCGGCCACAAGCTGCATACGCCTTCGGGCACGCTCGGCGCCAAGGCGGTGATCGTCGCGACCAACGGCTACAGTTCGGAAAACCTTCCCGGCTGGCTCGGCGGGCGGGTGCTGCCGGTGCTGTCGAACATTCTGGTGACGCGCCCCCTGAGCGCCGCCGAACTCGAGGCCCAGGGCTGGACGACCGGCCATATGGCCTACGACACACGCAAGCTTCTGCACTATTTCCGGCTGTTGCCGGACGGGCGGTTTCTGTTCGGCGCGCGTGGCGGCACCGATGCGGCGCCGGCCGCCAAGGCGGCCATGAAGCGCAGGCTGCGCCGGGACGTCGAACGTATGTTTCCGGCCTGGGCGCGGATCGATCACAGCCATTTCTGGACCGGGCTTGCATGCCTGACCTACGGCCTGGTTCCCTATGTCGGCGCCATCGGCGACCATCGCAGCGCCTGGACCGCGCTCGCCTATCACGGCAATGGGGTCGCCATGGGCACATGGTCGGGTCGGCAGGTGGCCGAGCTTGCCGCGGGCGCGGCCACACCCGACGCGCTTCCCGGCGTGGTGCGCGGGCCGTTCGGGCGGTTTCCGGTGGCGTCCCTGCGCAAGGCCTACCTGAATTGCGCCTATGCGATTTATGCCTTGCGGGACGAATATCTGTGATGCCTTCCGGCGGTCGGGCGAGGTCCGTTTGGGCATTCGGGCGTCGTTGACTTATCCGGCAAGATCAATGGCTTGGAGACATGGCCGCCCCT
>JBPCWF010000485.1:0-5652 GCA_051009775.1 Hyphomicrobiales bacterium
ACCAGAAAGGCGAGGGGGATCACGAAGAACAGGAATTGCCACACGAGCATGGGCAGCCGCCACGTGGCGGCGTACCAGTTCCCCCGCGTGTCGGATTTTACAGCCAAGCCCCTACTTCCTGCCTCCCCGCAGCTCCGCCCCGATATGCACCCTAACAGAAAACGGGCCGGCGCATCACCGGCCCGCCGTCCTCAGTCTTGGTCAGGCGTTCTTGTATTCCGACCAGAACTCGTTCCAGTCCTCCAGGCTCTGCTGCTTGGGGGTGTCACGATAATGGATGTGGCCTTCCTTGATCAGGGTGATCGGGTTGTTGACCGCGCCGTCGACCTGGCCGGTGCGCTTGGCTTCGTCCGGGCTTTTATCCTGAAGCGCCTTCTGGCCCGACTTGGTGACGCAGAAGCCCGGATAGGCCTTCATATTGGCCGAGCGGACCTGGCCGGCGGGCGAGAGCGTGTACTGGATGTATTTCTTGGCCATGTCCTTCTTGGTCGAGGTGGAGACGATCGAATAGGACTCGGTCCACTGAATGCCGCCCTCCTTGGGCACGACAGAGCCGACGGCCGCGCCATCCTTCTCAAGGACGCCGGTGACCCAGTCGCCGATACCGACACAGGCCCAGATCTCGCCGTTCTTCAAGGACGCGAAGGTGCCGCCATAGTCGAAGAAGCCCTTGACCTGCGGTTTGAGGCTCAAGGTCTTCTCCTTGACCTTCGCCCAGGCGTCGGCCGAGATGTCGAACGGGCTCGGGTCGTTGTTGCCGTTCAAGAGGCTGACCTGCCCCAGGCTCGGCAGGTGCCAGTCGAAATGGCCGACCTTGCCTTTGAGCTTCGGGTTCCAGTAGACGTCGTAGCTCATGGCCTCTTCCGCGGTGACATGTTCCTTGTTGTAGGACACGCCGAGATGGCCGAAGCGGGTCATAACGGAATAGAGTTTGCCGTCCTTCCAGTGGCCGGGGAACTTGGTGAAATCGCCATAGAGCATGTCGTCGAACGGGTAGTCCGCAGCGTTCATCTCGTCGATCAGGTCGCCGCGCTCGATCAGGATTCGGGCATATTCCGCGTCCGTGTGAATGATGTCGAACGTGCCCGCGGGCGACTGCGACAGCGCCGCCAGCATGTTGTCGCCGCCGGCATAGTATTTCGGCTTGAACTTGACGTTGTTCTGGGCCTCGAACTCCTCGACCATGTCCGGCTCGGCGAGGCCGAACCAGGAGAGTATGTTGAGCTCGATGGTATCGGCCCATGCACGGTGGACGAATGGTGTGAACAGCGTCGTCGCGGTGGCGGCGCCGGCAACCTGCAGCACCTTGCGCCGGGTCGGTCTGGTGACCTTCGATCCCTGGTCTTTCGACATTTCCTGTAGTCCTCCCTCTGTTTTGCCCCTGTCGGCCGTGGCCGGATATCCGCGCGTTGTTCGCTCGGCGGTTTAAGCGCGCTAACGTATCTTCTGCGCCGGCGCAGAGTCCAGCATTGCGCCTGCGGTTCCGCACCGATCTGTGGAATAGCCTATGCCCGGGCTCGGCATTTGAGAAATTTATACTGGTTATGACACCATTAGTGTCGCTTACGCGGGTGCCTGGGCGCTGGGATGTTCGGACGGCCCGAAATCTGCATCCGTCGCTTCGTCGAGACTTGCGATAATGTGGTCGACAAGCATGAGGCCGGCGTCGGACAGGCGCGGATGTTTGTAGAACAGGCCGATACGGATCTTGGCGAGCGGCGGAAGTCCTTGTCTTTTGTTCAGGATCCGCATGTCCGGGCGCAGGGTCTTGCGGGTCAGGGCGCTGACGCCCAGATCGGCGCTGACCGCTTCCTGCAGGCCGGTGATGCCCGGGCTTGAATAGGCGATCCGCCAGGCGCGGTGCTGCCCGTTGAGGGCTTCGACGACGCGGTTGCGGTACTCGCAGCCTTCGGGGTGGGAGACGAGCGGCAGCGGATCGCGCTTGTGGCTGCGGCCGCCCTTGGCGCCGGCCCAGATCGGCTGTTCCTCCCACATGCGCACCAGATAGTGCTCATCCGTAGTGTTCGTCAGCGCGACGGCGAGGTCGAGCCGGTCGGCGTGAAGGTCCGCCAGCAGGCCGCGCGACAGGTCGCAATGGACCTCGACATCGACCTCCCGGTTGTCCCGGATAAACGAGGTGACCGCGCTTTGCAGGAATGCCAGGGCATAATCGGTCGGCAGTCCGATGCGCAACCCTCCCTGCGGATCGCGCTCGTGAAACCGGGCGACCGCCTCGTCGTTGAAGCGGAGAATCTGGCGCGCGTAACCCGCGAGTGTCTTGCCGTCGGAGGTCAGATGCAGCCCGCGGCCGTCATGCATGAGAAGCTTGCAGCCGACCAAAGCCTCCAGCCTTTTCATCTGCAGACTGATGGCCGGCTGGGTGCGGCTGAGCGCAGCGCCCGCTTTGGTATAGCCGCCGAGATCGATCACGGTGATGAAGGTGCGCAACAGGTCCGTCGGCAGGTTGATCGGAGCCATAGATCATTTTCCATTCTAATGACTTCATAACCACTATAAATTTTTCTTATTCGCGGGAGAAGCCTATCGTTGACCGTCAGGACGGCGCGGAGGTGCCGACCACGCTCAGGCGCGGCGTCATCGTGATTGACTGACCGGGAGTACGCAACATGGACAGAACGGCATTCCGCAAGTTGTTCAGCACGGTGGGCCCGGCCATCCTGCCGGTGATTCACGTGAGCGACGCGCAGCAGGCCGTGCGCAATGTCGAGCTTGCTCTCGGCGAGGGCGCGCAAGGCGTGTTCCTGATCAACCACGATTTCCCGCATGACGAACTGGTGCCGATCATAGAGCATGTGCGCCGACGCTTCCCCGGACTCTGGCTTGGCGTGAACTTCCTCGCGGTCACCGGCCGGGACGCGTTTCCGATCCTGGGTAATCTCGAGGCCAGGGGCATCATGGTTGACGCCTATTGGGCCGACGATGCGCGTATCGACGAGCGGACCGCCGACCAGACGGAAGCCCGGGAGATTGCCGACATACGGCTATCGAGCGGGTGGAGCGGGCTCTATTTCGGCGGTACGGCATTCAAGAAGCAGCGTGACGTGGCGCCGGAGGACTATGAGCGTGCCGCCGCCATCGCGGCCGGCTTCATGGATGCGGTGACGACATCGGGCGTTGCCACCGGTGAGGCGACCGACCTGTCGAAGGTCGAGACCTTCCGGCGCGGCTGCGGTGACCATGCCCTTGCGATTGCCTCCGGCGTGACGCCCGACAACGTTCATCTCTATGCCGGGCCGGTCGATGGCATTCTGGTCGCGACCGGCATCAACTTCGAGGGCGATTTCTACAATGTCGACCCCGAGCGGCTGCGTGTTCTGATCGCGCGCGCGTGCCGCGCCGGACTTTCCGGGCCATGCGACAATTGAGTGGCGACGACCAACAAAGAGCGAGGTTCATATGTCCGAAGATTCACGCGACGACCGCTGGTATCTGCCTTTGATGGCACCCAACACCAAGGGGCCGAAATTCGCCTGGCTCGACCCGACTTCGATCTACATCAACGCCAGGGCGTTCCATGCCCTGCTCGACGACCTGTGCGCGCCGTTCTCGGCCGAAGAGGTGGATGTGGTCGCCGGGCTCGATGCCATGGGCTTCGTGCTCGCGGCCGGCATCGCGGCCAGGCTCGGCAGGGGCATGCTGCCGATCCGCAAGGCGGGCAAGCTGTGCGTCGACACGGATGCGGTGACCTTCACCAATTACTCCGGCCGCACCCAGGACATGGAGATGCGCAAACCGGCCTTCGCGCCGGGCACGCGGGTGCTGCTGGTCGATCAGTGGATCGAGACCGGCGGCACCATGGAAGGCGCGATCGGTCTGGTCGAACGGCAGGGCGGTGTCGTCGCCGGTCTGGCCGCGATCGCGATCGAGGACAATGCGCGAACGCACGCCTACCGTGAGCGCTATGCATGCGTCGCGGCGGTGATGCCCGGCACCGAGTGGCAGCGCCAGTGCAACGCCCAGCATCTCAAGAGCTTCGACAGCTACCGGCCCGAGGACGCGTTTCCCAAAGCCGGCGGTTGACGCCGTTCGGCGGGGCCGTTCACTCTATGGTCACAATGTCGGCGTTGATGACGCGCACTGGCTGTACTAAAGCTTGCCATGCCGGCGCGCTGGACGTCCGAGCGTCCGCGCCGGGACTTTCTTTCTGCGACCAGGCGGCACTTCCGTGGCCGTCTGAAGGGACCAACGCAGATGTCATATTCGTGCAAGACCGCCCGCAAGACCCCTTGCGGCGCCCCGGATCAGAAGTTCAACCGCCGCGCCATGCTGAAAGGTGCAGCTGCAAGTACCGGTTTGCTTGCGGCGCCCGGCATTGTGACGAACGCGCTGGCATCGTCCGGCGAACTCAACATCCTCATGTGGTCGGACTATCTGCCGGAGGAGTTCATCACCGGGTTTCAGGCCGAGACCGGCATCAAGCTCAACTATACCAGGATCGGTTCGAACGAAGAGATCATCGACAGAATGAAGGCGACCAAGGGCCGCCTTTTCGATCTCGTGTCACCGACCAACTTCCGCTCGCCGCAGTGGCAGCCGCTCGACCTCCTGCAGCCGTTCGATATGAACCGCGTGCCGGCCGACCGGGTCAACCCGGCGATGATGAAAATCGGCGAGACCGCCTGGAGCTTCGGCGGCCAGGGCGTTTACTGGCTGCCGCATATCTGGGGCACGGAAGGCATCGGCTGGCGGACCGACCTGTGGACGCTCAAGGGCGAGGCTCCAAGCTATGGCGATGTCTGGTCGGACGAGACCAAGGGCCGGACCATGGGGCGGCCGCACTCGATGATGCTCGGCGCCGGCCTGTATATGGAAACCATCGGCGAGCTGGAGCCAGGAGCCCTGTGGTTGGCCTACGAGAACGAACAGAAGATGCGCCCGGTGTGGGACAAGATCGCGGCCTGGTGCATCGCGCGCAGGGCCCACATCAAACGGTTCTGGAACAAAGCCGAGGCCCAGAAGAAGGGTTTTCTGGAGGACGGGGTGATCCTGGGGCAAACCTGGGACGGCCCGCCGATCGCGCTTAAGAACGACGGCAAACCGGTCACCTATCAGGCGCCGAAAGAGGGCGCCATGGCCTGGGTCGACGGTCTGGCCCTGTCGTCAAAGGCGGAAAATGTCGACCAGGTCTATGCGTTCATCGAGTTCGCCTACCGGCCGGAACCTGCCGGCAAGGCGATCGACAGGCACGGCTACAACTCGCCGGTGCGCGGCGCCGACAAGTTCGCCAGCGCCCAGTATGGCAGGAACTTCTCCGAGGCCTATCCCGGCGACGCGCTCGCCAAGCTCATTCCCTGGCCGGCCGAACCGCCGTGGTATGCCGACATCCGGACTGAATACGCGCGCGCGTTCGTCAACAGTGTCTAGAGCATCGTTCCTTCATATGGGATCATTTGACCGGCTTTTCGCGTCTGCTGGCGAGGTAAGGTCCACGCCGTGTTCCGGGTGACCACAAGTGGGCCTTAACGACGTCCAGCGGGCGCGAAAAACCGGCCTTCGGTGGGCCAAATCAGCTCAGCCGGCGTCGTTGCAAAGCTTGCCCGATGCCCCACATCGCGCCGCGCTTTGCGCCTAGCCGGCTGACCTGATTTGGCGCCATCAAATGATTCCATATGAAGGAACGATGCTCTAGGG
>JBPCWF010000486.1:0-4556 GCA_051009775.1 Hyphomicrobiales bacterium
CACATTGCGCCGCTGTGTGCGCCTAGTAGGAGGACGGGAGGGGACATCAAAAAGCGATTCAATAGAAAGGAACGATGCTCTAGGGCGGAATCGCCACTGGTCCTATCGCGCATATTCGGATATCGCCTGCTGCGTACGGCACCTCCCAACCGGCCTGACCCGGACGCGACAGGAACCCGACCGAATGACAGATAACCATCCGTTTGACCGCGCCACAGCGCTCACCCGCTCCGGCGACGGTACCCTCAACGGCACGACCTCCCCGGACTATTCGAACATCGCCGGGCCGTTCGGCGGGGTGACAGCGGCGGCGCTCCTGCGCGCGGTGCTCGAGCATGACGATCGCGCGGGCGATCCGGTGTCGCTGACCGTGAATTTCTGCGGGGCGATGCCCGCGGGAGATTTCGTGATCACCCCCAAGCTCCAGCGCACAGGGAAGTACACCCAGCACTGGTCGCTCGAGCTCGCCCGCGAAGGCACCGTGTTCACGACGGCCTCCGTCGTGTGCGGGCGGAGAGCATCGGTGTTCTCGCACCAGCCGGACGCGATGCCGAGCGCGCCTGAGCCGGCAAGCTGCCCGTCGCTTCCGACCGCCGGGCGGATGAACTGGCTGCAGCGTTACGACTTCCGGTTCGCCGAAGGTGCACCGGCCTATGCCGGCGAACCGTTCTCGGAGCCCGCAAGCGCCCGCTCCGTGATGTGGGTGTCGGACCTGCCGGAGCGGCCGCTCGATTATCTTTCGCTCGCCGCCCTGTCGGACACGTTCATCCTGCGCCTCGTCCATGTGCGCGGCACCCTCGCCCCCATGGGCACGGTGTCGCTGACGACCTATTTTCACGCCACCACCGACGAGCTTGCCGACCAGGGCTCAGCACCGCTCCTCGGCGTGGCCAACGGCAAACGCTTCCACGCCAATTTTCACGACCAGGACATGGAGCTCTGGGGGGCGAACAGTACGCTGCTCGCCTCGGGCACCCAGATCGTCTGGTACAAGGAATAGCGAAGTGCGCGGGGCACGCGCTCCGACGTCAGAAGCCGTCCGGATTAGTGCTGTAGAACACCTTGGTGACGTCCTCCAGAATGTCCCAGGTGACCCGTTCGCCCCTGCAGGTGAAGAAGCTGTCGCCCGGGCCGAACGCGTGCACTGAACCGTCGGCGCGTATGACACGGACGCGGCCGGACAGAACGGTCTGCAGTTCATCGCCAGCCTCGTTGCATTCGAACGCGCCTTCGGTGCAGCGCCAGATCCCGAGCCGCCATGTATGTCCCGGCCCACCGCCGTCGAGCCGGCCGGAGGCCCGCGGGACACCGCGCGTTATCACGTAGTTCGAGGCCTCGCCGTTGAACGGCCAGTGTTCGAGATCGCCGACATCGTCACCCTGTCTATAGGCCAGCATGTTGCCCTTCCCTCGGCCGTTCCATACGCAATTCAGTGCAGCGGCTCGAACCATGGTGGATCACCCCCGAAAGCCTCGACAAGCGCTTTCAACTGGTCGCTGTCGATAAAACTCACCATTACGACGGCATCGAAATACCCGCCGACAAATCGTTTATCCGTCTGATGGCTCGCAAACACCTCTGAAAGTTTCTCCATCAGATCGAAGGGAAGATATTTGGACAAAAGCACGAAGGGCACGCGATGGGGCTGTCCGCGCAGCTCAAAGCACAGTTCGGCGTTCTTGTTCAAACTGCCTGGAATTTGGGACCCAAGCTCGACCGATAGATTGTCGATATCGGACCGGATGCCCGCGAGCCGGGCAAACTCATGGGCAAGACGAAGCGCGTCCTCTTCGAAGAATTCGACCTGATTGATGAAGAAGGCCATGCGCGCAAACGGCCTGTTCCGCCTTTCGGCATGATTGCTCAAGACGCAGGCAACATCGTAGATCTCGCCGTCGTCGATGCACACGATCTCTGCGGTGTCGACGAAGTCGTCGAAATCGAGCTCATTCGGAATCACCAGCCCGCACGCCTCCAGCGCCGCCAAAACCACCCGGCATGACGCCTTCTGTGGCTCCGTCAGCGGATAGCGGTGAACCTGCGCAGGCGCCGGGCGCCTGGGCCATAGGGGCCAAGCCATGAACGGTGTGCCCTGCCGTATGCTGGAGACAGCCGCCTTGGCCTCCCGGACCATATGAACGCATCCATAAAGGCCAAGGGCGAGAAATCCGAAGGGAAACAGCCGGTCCAGCCACGCCACCGATGTGTCCGGGCCGGAACGCTTCACAAGAAACGCGAACTCGACGAAAGCATAGACCCCGACCACGACGACGCCGGACCAGGCCAACGGCGCCAGGCTGTGTAACAGTATGTTCAACCAGGTTGGCGGCATGGAGGCTCGAGGGTGCGCGTGGATGACGATTTACAGCTCAGTCATCTTGCTCACGGATTGTAACGCGATTGGGGCCGCGAAGGCTTTTGCAGGTGTGACGTCGCTTGCTCTATCGCGATCATCGAGTGACGCCCGGCAACTTGCGACAAGATTCCCGGCCGCCCCTCATTCGAACACACAGTCGGCACCGCCGCGGCGCGCGCACAGAAGGTTGGCACGGAACACGGCCGCCTGCCGGCGCAGCAAGGCCAACATCCAGTTGGGTTCCGTGAGCGCCTGTTCAAACCTTGCCCCGTCGCCCCGGTTGCCCGGACGCCAGTAGCCGGCGAGCAACTGGCGGCGCCACGGCTTCAGCATCGGCAAGGTGTTGTAGTCGGCTCCCGGCGGGCCGTCGCGGCCGGGCAGCATGCGGCGTTCACCGAGATAGCCCTTGAAGGTGTAGAACGCATCCGAAGGCGCCAGGAAGTGCAACGCGTAGCGCGCCTCGGCCGCCGGTTCGGTGATGTCGTCGGCGGAGACGAACGGACGCGCGCCGATGCCGAGCAGGAACCGGTAGGCGTCCGGCGTCGGGAAGCGCACGGCACGGTGGCGGCGCCGGCCCGCGGCATGGGGATAGAGCTCGTTGGACCGGACCGCGACATCGATCCTCGGGCGGCCGTCCGCCGGCAGGCTGTAGCCTTCGCCGATGAGATAGGTGCGTTGGTTGTTGTGCTGCTGCAGCAGGAGGGCTGCCGGCACGAGCGCCTCATCGAGCACCAGCGTGGCGGCGGTGTAGTGGTCGAGCTGGTGCCAGTCGTCGAGATCGCCGGCAAGCCATGCGGCGGTTGCCTGCCAGCCGGAAAGCCCGGCGGCGAGCCCCGAATGCCGGAACACCGCATGATAGGTGAGGAAGGTGAAGGTCTGCCGCGAGCCGTCCTCGAAGGCGACCTGGTCCCGGTCGATGCGCCCGAAGACCGCCGGCCGGTTCGGCTGGGAGCGGTCCGGCCGGTGGGTGAACACGACCGCGGGATCGTGGCGGTGCGCGTTGAGCAGAGCGGGCGAGACCTTGCCGGAGATGACCTCTCCGCCGGCCGAGGTGAGCACCCCTTGGGCGATGTAATCGTCATAGAAGCTGATCAGCCCGGCATGGTCGGCGGGCAGATAGAACCTGGGCCGGTGTTTCGTCAGAAGCGCGCGGTCCTCAGCGGACGGCGGGTCTGCGCCGGGCGGGTTGCGGGCGAAATAGTCGGCGAAGCCCGCGAACTGCGAAAAGTTGGCGTCATCGCCGCCGGCGCCGCGCAGCACCAGAAGCGCCGCGACCGCGGCCGCAACGGCAACGCTCAGGATCTTCCACCTTCGGCGGCTCACCGCGATCGTCCTTCCGCTCAGGCCCTCTCGCGCCCAGCTTGCGCGTCGGCGTCCACATCGTCAACGGGCACGGCGAGACCGACCTTGACCGGCTCCATCACCACGTTGGTGTGGAACCGCCTGATATTGGGATTGTCGAAGAACACGCGGCGGGTGAAGGCCTCGTAATCCGTCATGTCGCGCGCCGTGACCACGAGGACGAAGTCGGCATCGCCGGTGACATAGTAGCACTGCTGCACTTCCGGCATGGTGCGCACGGCGCGTTTGAAGGCGTCGAGCAGATCGAGGCGTTCGCGCTCGAGCGCAACCTCGACGATGAAGGTCATGGGACGGCCGAGCGCCTTGGGCGCGACCAGCGCGACATCGGCCCAAATGACGCCCGAGCGGCGCAGGCCCTTGAGCCGCCGCTGCACCGCCGCGGCCGACAGCCCGACCCGACCGGCGATCGCCTCTGTCGTGGTCTTGTTGTCGGCCTGGACGATCTCCCGGATCTTGCGGTCGAACCGGTCCAGGGCCTTCATCGCGGGTTTCCTCCCTGCTCTCTCCAAACGATTATGGATTTCCGCGCCCAGGCAAGCAACAACGCGGATATTCTGCATATGAGACGGATATCATTACGCCTGACTTTCTATGGAGACGACCCATGCAACTGATCTCGATCAAACGGCGCGACGATGCCGTCCTCACCCCCGTTGAGCGCGCAGCCATCGGCCGGGACGCCCCGGACGAAGTGCGCAGGTTTCTGTCCGCCTGCCCGGCCTACAAACCGACGCCGCTCGCCGCCCTGCCTGCGCTCGCCGCGGAACTCGGCGTCGGATCGGTGCACATCAAGGACGAGGGCCAGCGGCTCGGGCTGTTGAGCTTCAAGGCGCTGGGC
>JBPCWF010000487.1:0-2633 GCA_051009775.1 Hyphomicrobiales bacterium
CGGCCTCGACGGTTACGTCGAGCGCGGTGGTCGGTTCGTCGAGCAGCAGCAATGCCGGATTGGACAGGAGCGCCATGGCGATCACCACGCGCTGCTGCTGGCCGCCGGAGATCTGGTGCGGATAGGCACCCATGATGCGCGCCGGATCGGGCAGGCGCACATTCGCCAGCATCTGCTCGGCCCGGTCGAAGGCCTCTTCCCGGGTGACATCCTCGTGGTAGAGCGGCACTTCCGCCAGCTGTTCGCCGAGCAGCATGGACGGGTTCAGCGAGGCCATCGGCTCCTGGTAGACCATGGCGATCTTGGAGCCGCGCAGCTGGCGCAGCTCTTCCTCCGACATGGTCCGCATGTCGCGGCCCTGGAACTTGATCTCGCCGCCGACGATGCCGCCGTTGCTGCCCATGTAGCTCATGATCGCGAGTGCGACCGTCGACTTGCCGCAACCGGACTCGCCGACAATGCCGTGCGCTTCGCCGGGCATGAGCTTGAGGTTGAAGTCGACCACCGCCGGGATTTCACCGGCGCGCACGAAATATGAAATGCTCAGATTGTTGCATTCCAGAACGGGTTGGATATCAGTCACGTTGTTTGCTCCTGCCGGAGGCGCGGCCCTTCACCGGCATCCCGCTTTGCGCGGGACGCCGGGTTTGCCTCGTCGATCCGGTCGTCACTGCGAAGATCCTCACATCAGTCCCTGGTCGCCACTTCACGCATGCCGTCCGCCAGCATGTTGAAGCCGAGCACCAGGAGCGACACCGCGATGGCCGGAATGATGGCCATATGCGGGAAGCCGCCGGTGATGAAGGCGCGGGTCTCGGTGATCATGCCGCCCCAGTCCGGGTCCGGCGGCGGCAGCCCGAGACCCAGGAAGCCGAGCGCGCCGATGGTGATCGTCGTGTAGCCCATACGCAGGCAGAAATCGACGATCAGGGGCCCGCGCGCATTGGGCAGGATCTCGACCATGCAGATGAAGAACGTGCTCTCGCCGCGGGTCTCCGCGGCGGTGACATACTCCCGGGTCGCGATGTCCAGGGTCAGGCCGCGCACGATGCGCATGATGCCCGGCGAACTCGCGAACACCACCGCCATGATGATGTTGGCGCCCGAGGACCCGAGCTTGGCGATGATCAGCACGTAGAGCACCATGACCGGGAAGGACAGGATGACGTTGGCGATGAACGAGATCACCTCGTCGACCCAGCCGCGGTAATACCCGGCATAGAGCCCCATGACGATGCCGACGACATAGGCGGCAAGCGTCGCCACCGTTGCGTAGAACAGCACCCTCTGCCCGCCGAAGATGATGCGGGACAGGATGTCACGGCCCTGATGGTCGGTGCCGAGCCAGAAGAACTCGCTGCCTTCAGGGTTTACACTAAGGATCTCAACGAACGGCGCGATCGGCAGATTGGGATCGTACGGTGCGATGAGCGGCGCGAAGATCGCCATCAGGAAGAAGCCCAGAACGATCAGGCCTCCGATGCTTCCGACCCAGCTTTCGCGCAGGAGCGCAATGCCCTTCAGCCAACGCACGATGACCGATGGCGGCTTGGGAGCGGGTTGCGAACTGGTGATATCAGTCATGTCCGTGCGCTCCTCTTAGCTGAACCGGATACGTGGGTTGAGGTAGGTATAGGCAAGGTCGCCTATGGTCTGGGTCGCGACCGCAACGAACACGGCGACGATGCCGGCCGCTTCGATCAGGAAGATGTCGCGCCGCAGCGCCGCCTCCAGCAAGAGGGCGCCGAAGCCTTTGTAGCCGAAGGCGTATTCGGTCACCACGACGCCCGACAACAGCCAGTTGAACTGCAGCATGATCACCGTAAAAGGCGCGATCAGCGCATTCCTCAGGGCGTGTTTCATGATCACACGTTTATAGGGAATGCCCTTCAGGACGGCGGTGCGGATGTAGTTCGACGTCATCACCTCGGCCATCGAGGCGCGGGTCATGCGCGCGACGTAGCCGAAGCCGTAGAGCGTCAGCACCATGACCGGCAGGATAAGTTCAACGAAGTTGAAACCTCCTGTCATCGAACTGGTGCCGGGAAGCCAATCCAACCAGAACACGAAGATGCCGGCCAGGATCACCGCGCTGGCATATTCGGGAATGGAGGTGGTGAAGATCGAGATGAAGGAAATCAGCCGGTCCTGGAACGAACCCTCGCGCATGCCGGCGAGAACGCCGAGCGCGAGCGAGATGATCACCATGAAGAAGAAGGTGAAACCGGCGAGGATGCCGGTGTTGCCAAGGCGGGCCCAGAAGATTTCGTTGACCGGCTTCTTGTAGATGATCGAGTCGCCGAGATCGCCCTGCATAATACGCGCAATCCAGTCGAAGTAGCGCACGAACATGGCGCGGTCGTAGCCGTTCTTCTGGATCCAGATATCGAGTTGCTCGTCCTGGGCATAGGGCCCCAAAACGCTTCGGGCGACCAGCCTGGGGTCGCCCTCGTTCATGAGAAACAGCAGAACGCTGACCACCAGCATGATGAGAATCATCGTGCCAAGTCGCCGCGAAATCAGCTTTATCATCTGAAGTCCCCTCCCAATTGTTTTGCTTCGACCCGCGTGGAACGTCTGCGTGGCGCAGACACACATTTGCCTCATGCGCGGATCTTGAGAAGCAGCGATGG